>JAIDJD010000038.1 GCA_029052375.1 Duncaniella sp.
CCGCAGTACTGCAGGGTGTTGGCGCCCCCCTCGGGGAGCACGGGTATGGCGAGCGACACACGACCGCTGTCAGGGTCGAGATAGAAGGGGTGTGTCTCCACTACGCGGTTTGTGGCCTCGAGCACGGGGAGGAGGGTCTGCTCTCCGTCAGAGTTCTCGCCGCTCACGGCCTTGATGCGGTAGCCGACGAGCGACGCGCCTGTCCGGGGCACGCGCATGGTGATGGCCGAGGTGGCCGAGCTGTTGGCGGGTATGGTCACGGTGGTGTCGCGCGAGTATGTCACAGAGCCGTCGGCGGGATTGAACAGCTCGGTGGTCACAGTCGCCGTCATGGCCGAGTCTGTGGCGTTCATCACCATGGAGGGTATCACCGCCATATCTCCCTCGCGGACGAAGCGCGGGAGGTTGGGCTGGACCATGACGGCCTTGGAGGCCACAGCGCGGGTCTCAATCATGTCTGACAGCAGGTCTTCTGTCCATGCCATCGCCGTGAAGTTCCATGTAGTGTTGGCCTCGGGAAGGGTGAACCTGAGGCGCAGGGTGCCGTCGGGGTCCGTCGCGAGGCTCGGGCGGAAGAAGGCAAGCGCAGTCTCTGAGGGCCGGTAGCTGAAGCTGTTTGTGTCCTCGCCCGCTGTCTCGCCGTTCTCCGCGGCCGCCGCTCCGGCATCGGCGGCCATGGGCGCGGCCATGTCTGCGGCGGTCTCTTCGGCGACGGCGTCTTCGGTGACGGCAAACTGCATCTTGCGGGATGTGGCCGACAATCTCATATTGGATGCGCCCATCGTTCCGGTCCCGCGTATATACATATTCGAGGCCGCGTAGAAGCGCAGGTCGGCCGAAAGACCGAGCCCGTAGGTGTTGAACATGGCCTGAGGCTCTTCAGGACACTCGGCCATCTGTCCTCCGGCGCCTTCGAGGCGCGAGGATATGCTGTCGCCGAGCAGGGGGCGGCGCCAGTTCCAGCCGGGGACATAGCCGCCGTATGTCGACAGGCGCCAGGGGTTGGATGCTATGGCTTCGAGAGCCGCATTGTACAGGCGGGCCATGACGGCGGCCTCGCGGCCGCGGCCGTCAAGGTCTGTCACGCGCAGCACCCACTCTTCCTCGGCTCCGGGCTTGAGCTTGTCGCGGAATGTCTGTGTCGTGATTCTCAGCCCCTCGTCCTTGCCTCGGGTCAGCGTCACGGACAGATTGGCGGTGCGGTAGCCTGCGGTGGCCGAGACGTCCATGGCGGCGTCTGCACAGCCCTCGGGGAGCTCCACCTCCCGGGGGCCCATGCCAGCCG
>JAIDJD010000380.1 GCA_029052375.1 Duncaniella sp.
GATGGCGCGTGCGCTCTGGCGAGGCCCATAGGTGTTGAACGGGCGGGCCAGGACCACGGGGAGGCCGAAGGCGTTGTGGTAGCTGAGCGCAATGGCGTCGGCGCTTATCTTGGTGGCGCTGTATGGCGCCTGCGGCTGCTTGGGGTGCTTCTCGTCTATGGGCACGTACAGGGCTGTCCCGTAGACTTCGCTTGTCGAGGTCACTACTATGCGCCGAGCGCCGTTGTTCATGGCGGCCTTGCACATATTCAGGGTTCCCTTGACGTTGGTGTCCACGTAGCTGTCGGGGGCCGAGTAGCTGTACGGGATGGCTATCAGCGCGGCCAGGTGGTATATTGTGTCGCACCCGCGGGCTATCTCGTCGCACAGCTGCGGGTCGCGCACGTCTCCGGTGACCACCTCGAGGTCGGGGTGTTCTATACCCTCGAGCCATCCCCAGTAGTTGAATGAGTTGTATTGGCTGAGGGCCCTTACGGCATAGCCTCTGTCGAGGAGTGTCTCTGTAAGGTGAGAGCCTATGAAGCCGTCGGCTCCGGTGACAAGTACTTTTTGCTTGGTCATTTTCTTCGCATGAGGTTTTGTAGTTCAGGTTTGGAGAGAGTCCTGCCGGGCGGCCCGGCCTGTCAGATCAGTTTGCCGAGCCTGTACTCGTATGTGACGCCGTCGTCGGCGGTGTAGCTGAGCTTCATCTCGTTCGGGTTCATGAGTATGATTTCCAGCGGTGTGACACCTCCCTCTACGAGCTTCAGGGCGGCGGGCGGTGTGTAAAATTCGGTCCCACCGTCGTCTCTGTGGTCGAAGTCGAGCATAAGAGTCCGGTCTGTCCGCTGCCAAGTGCCTGTGGCCTGGGAGCTGTCTTCGTGGTCATAGAAGGTATGTATCATCACTATCTGGCTCTGGAAGGCCCAGGTGTAAAGGCGGACGGGACGGCCGTCCTCGGCGGTCTCCGGATAGAGCTCGACGGGAGTGCCGTCTGCGGTCATGGAGTTGAGGCGCCAGTATCCGAAGAGGTCGCCGATGTCTCCGCAGTTGTGCGTGCATCCCGTGGCCAGCGAGAGGACAGCCGCGGCCAGCAGCAGGAAGATTGTACTATGGAGTTTTTTCATCTTGTCTGTTGGATTAGAGATTCAGTATGCCGTCATACTTCACGGAGACCATTCCGCCAAAGCTCTTGGAGGGCATCGTGCCGTTGTCCCACGAGATGGCTCCGGCCACCTTGAGCCCCTTGGCCTTGGCCGGACGCCATGAGGCCTGGAAGAGGAACGAGGCCGAGTGTATGGGGCTGGGCAGTATCACCTTGCCGCTTCCCCAGGCCTTGCGGTATCCGCCCTTGACGAGGTAGTCTATGCCGGGCACAACGGTGCCCTCTGCCGCTACGTGGACGCCGCGCATCCTGTTGGCCAGGAAGCCGATATATCCGTTGCGGTTGTAGATGGGCGCCATGATGGCAGGGGTGCCTATCGAGTGGCCGTAATAGGCGTAGGCACGGTGGTGGAAGTTGTTGTAGTAGTCGTCCGCTCCGGAGGCGTGGTATGGGATTGTGGAGCCGGCATAGTCGTTGGGTTCGAAGTGCATGGGGCCGCTCTGATTGGTGAAGTCGAGATACTCCACCACCAGTCCGCTGAGATGGCCGCCCTCCTTGGCCTTGTATTCGATGCCCCACAGGCCGTCCCAGCCGTTCAGCTTTGCCAGGCCTGTGCCGTCCTCCCATGGCCACGAGAAGTAGGCCGAGACGTCGCCGAGCCCCTTGAGGCGATAGCGGGCCTTGAAGTCGATGCTGCCGAGGTGGCTGCCCGAGACAAAGCCCTCCCTGCCGTCGCGGGTGGGTATCAGGGCGTGGACAAAGTCTTTGAAGCTGAGGCCCGAGTCGTAGGAGCGCCACACCTTGCCCTTGCTGTAATAGCTGATTTTCCCTCCGAATATCGATGCGGCCTGGAGGCCAAGGGTTGCTGAGAACGGCTTGTCGGGATTGGAGCGGAGATACATACGCTTGTAGCTGTACCACTCGTCTGAGACGATGCGGTAGTTGTAGTAGTTGTAGTGGTCTCTAAGCCAGTTGTCGTCGAGCATCCTGGCATAGTTGATCTCGCCCTGTATCTGCACCCATCCGTTGGTCAGCGGGATGTCCTGGAAGTCGGCGAAGCCTATTCTCACCTCGGGCATCGGGCGGGTGTTGCCGCTCTCCACGAGGTCGCCGCTCGAGAGCCGCTGGTTGAGCAGCATGGACCCGTGCTCCTTGAGGCCGGCCTGGAGGAACACGCCGCGGTATCTGATCTCTCCGTACAGCTGCTGGAGCCAGAGGGCCGACGGACGCTCGCCGCGTGTGTGCCATGTGTCGGTGTCCACGTCGTAGCGTTCATATTCAACCTTGGATGTCGCATCGGCTATGACGTCGACGCCGAACCCGTAGGAGAAGCGAGTGTCTGTCTCCATCGGGCGCCAGGCCTTGGCCTCGGCCAGGAGCGTGCGCCCCTGGGAGAAGCGTCCGTGCTTGAGCGAGTTGATGTAGTATGGCGAGAAGTCGCCCGAAGAGCCCACGGCTGTCAGCGAGCCCTCGTAGTTGATTTGGTATTGTGCCGTGAGCGACAACGGGACAGCTGTCAGCAGACACGACAACCATCGCGTAAGTCTCATGTTGATGGTCTTGTGATAAATGTATGATTTCAAGTAAGTTTCAGGAATTGCCCCGCAGATACGGGGCAATACTCAAAACTTACTTGTCTTGTGACGCAAAGATAGCAAAAATCTCTCTTATATGCTACCTCTGTTTGCATATTTTAACCTCGCCGGGGCCTACTCCACGAGGAGGCTTGTGTCGATGGGTTTGGGCGCCTCCTCGAGAGTGGACTGTCCCGGCTTTATATAATCGCGGCGCTCGTCTATGGCTATCAGCACGCCGTCGGCTTTGCCTTCAGGGGTGTAGCTGTATCGGCCCGAGGCCTTGCCGATGTAGGTCAGAGAGCCTGTGGCGGCGTCCATCCACCAGATGTTTTTCTTCTTGCCGGAGATGGCCGAGAGGTCTGCCTTGACCTGGCGGCCTGTGTGGTTGTAGACGAGCAGGTAGTCGTTGCCGCGTGTGGCTATGAGGCGGTCATACTTTGTCCCGTTCTCTTCGATGAGCTCCTGGGCCGGACGGCGGTCGAAGTAGGGGAGGCTGAGCATCAGACGCTTGAGGTGTATCATCTGATTGAAGCCGGGGTCTTCCATGGCCAGGTACCAGGGCTTCCTGACGCCGTCGGCAAAGTAGGCTCCGGCGACGCCCGGGCGGGCCATCTGCATGATGGAGTTGTGGCCGTAGGTATGGCCGGCGGCTCCGGCAAATACGTCCCAGTAGGCATAGCGGCGCACGTCGCGGTCGGTCCACCGTGGCTCATTGTCCGAGTGGAGTCCCTGGGGGATATCCTCGTAGGAGGGCTCGCCGTCGAGCACAGGCTTGTCGGGCGAGTAGACGTGGGCCGAGTCGACATACATCCAGCAGTCCTCCTCGGTGTTGTCGGGGATGGGATATTCCTTGTTGCCCATGCGCTGGTCGTAGCGCCGGTGTCCGCTCTGGAACATATTGAAGTCGAGCCACTCGCGGTCTCCAAACCACTTGGCCGACGTGGTCCTGCCTCGTGGATGGAACGTCATCATGTGGCCCGGGTCTATGCGGCGGATGGTGGTGGCGAGGGTGTCCCATACCTCGGTCTTGATGTTGCCCTGTATGTCTCCGCCGATGATCCACACGATGTTGGGGCGCGAGCCGTAACGCTTGGCGAGAAATTCGCCGTAGGCCTTGGCCTGGACGGTGTCCATGGCTCCGCTCTTGACCAGTCCGCCCCAGATGCACACCATGCCTATGTATATGCCGTGTCTCTCGGCTGTGGAGACTATGTAGTCCATGTGGTCCCAGTAGCCGTATGTGCCCGGCTTGTCGATGTTGCTGAAGTCCCAGCCGTCGGGGTGGGAGAGGGCGCCGTATGCGTTGTAGGAGGGGACGCCGTTGATGGTCTGTACTTGCACTACGTTGTATCCGGCCTTGGCCGCGCGTCCGAGATAATATCCTGCCTCGTCGCGGTCGAGGCGCTCGGGCAGCAGCCAGCCTGTCTCGCCGAGCCAGAAGAACGGGGTGCCGTCCTCGTGGCGGAAATACTGTCCGTTTTCAGAGACTTTCAGCGCCCCGTGTTTCCAGGGCTTCTCGGCGGCCTGTGCCGCGGGGGCAAGGCACAGGAGCGCCAGTGCGGCCGACAATATCTTTTTCATGGTGGTGAGATGGTATGACAACGGCCCCCGGCAATGGCCGTCGATGGCCGTGCCGGGAGCCGTCCGGTATGTTTTTATTTTGTGAGTTCTTTGATCTGTTTCTTGTTGAGTTTCACCTTGTAGCGCTTGCGGAGGTCTTTGACCCACTCGGCTTCGAGCTTGGCCTGGAGGTCAGAGGCTACGGCGGCCTTGACGTCAGAGGCTTCCTCTGGAGCGTCGAGCACTTTCCAGTCGTTTGCAAACCATTCGGTCCATCGGCCTACGGGCTTGGCGGGCTCGCCGCCGAAGGCCAGCTGGTCTACGATGCCGTGGTCGCCCTTGGCTACGGTGACGCGCTCTACCTTGACCGTGTTGCCGAATCTGTCCTTGAGGACGTCGACAAGAGAGTCGCGCTCTATGGTGTTGGCCGCGAGGTAAGCCTGGACTTCGCTGCGGACAGAGTCGCTGGTGGCGAATATCACACAGCCCTTGAAGTGGGGCTTGTCCCAGGTATATTTGGAGCGGTTGGCCTCGAAGTGTGATTTGAGGAGGTCGGCATCCTTGGATGCGGGCTCCCATACCTTGCGGTTGGAGATGTCGAAGAGGAGGATGCCGTCGCGGTACTCGTTCACGAGGTTGCGGTATTCGGGTTGTTCCTTGACCAGCTCGGTGCGGGCAAAGGTGGATGTGGCGTTCTCGATGAGATTCTTGAACGAGCGTTCGAAGGAGCCCCAGGGATATCGCGAGTCTTTGCGAGAGTTGGCGGGGATGTCGTGGAGCACGTCCTTGACGGTGATGGCAGTGCCGTCGGGGATTGTGGCGAGGACGGCGGCGCCGTCAAGTGTCGCGAAGGCCTCCTCGGGGTTCTCGCTGGGACGTATGGCGGTCTCGATCTCCTTGAGCTTGAGCGAGTCGATGGCGAATCCCCAGCGTTCGCGGAGCTCCCTGAGGCGCGAGGCGCTCGCCATGCCTGCGCGGCTGTCGCGGGCTATGGACATGAGTATGCTGCCTCTCACCTCCTTGAGCTCGGGGAAGGGGTGGTGGCTGACGGTCTCCACGATGTGCCACCCGTAGGCTGTCTTGAAGGGCTCTGAGATGCCTCCTTCGGGGAGGCCGAAGGCTGTCTGTTCAAACTCGGGCACCATCTGGCCGGGGCCGAAGGGGCCGATAAGGCCGCCTTTCTGCGATGTGCCGGGGTCGTCGCTCTCGGTGAAGGCCAGGACCGCGAGGGGCTTGCCGCCGCGGATGAGGCCGTAGAGCGAGTCTATCTCGGCCTTCTTGACGGCGGCCTCTTCGGGCGAGAGGCCCTGGGTGAGCTTGAGTATGTGGCGGGCGGTGACGCGTCCGGGGTAGGGGCGCTCGCTGTTCACCTTGATGATGTGCCAGCCGTAGGGCTCGTCCTCGATGACGGCCGATATGCCTCCGACAGGGGTGTCGTATGCGCCTTTCTCAAACTTGTAGGGGAGACGGTTGACGGCTATCTCGCCCATGTGTCCTCCGTTGACTCCAGTGTTGCGGTCTGTGGAGTATTCCATGGCGAGCTCTTCGAAGTTGCCTCCCTTGTTGACTATCACGTCGTGGATAGAATCTATCTTGTGCTTGAAGTATTCGCGCTGGGCCGACGGTCCGCCGATGGGCACCATGATGTGGGACACGTCTCGGATGGTGCGCATACGGTTGTAGCTCTCTTCCACGAGGCGGTCTGTGACGAGTGTGTCCACCAGATAGGGGTTGGTGATGTCGGCGCAATACCGGTCGAACTCGCTGACAAACGTCGATGTGGTGTCGAGCCCCGCGGCCTCGGCCTCGGCTACCTTGAGCTTGTAGGTGATGAACATTTCCACATAGTCGGCCATCGACTGGGGCTCGGCCTGCTGGCGGTTGTTCTTGTTGTAGAGGTATTCAAACTCGCTCCGGTGGATGTCCTTGCCGTTGATGTTCATCACCACCGGGTCGGTGTCTTTGGGCGAACCGGCCCAGGCGCTGAGCATGACGGCGGACAGCAGGGCCGCCGGGAGAATAAATTTTTTCATCTTCAGGTATGGTGGATATTATGTTTCGGGCTGTTGCACTGTCGTGTGAGGCCGCCGCGAGGGGCGCTCAACTTTTCTAACGCCGCAAACGGCGCATTATTGTGCAGAGCCGTCAAAAACAGAGGCCGGACATCCGGCCATGCCATAGGGGGCTATGGCGTGGCCGTGGTGTCCGGCTCTTATGCGTGTGCCGCTGTCCCGGGGTGTCAGGAGAGGCGGGTGGATGCGCTGTAGTTGGGGGCCTCGCTTGTGATGGCTACGTCGTGGGGATGGCTTTCGGCCACGCCTGCATTGGTGATGCGGGTGAACCTTGCCTCCCAGAGCTTCTCGATGGTGGCGGCGCCGCAATAGCCCATGCCCGAGCGGAGACCGCCGAGCATCTGGTAGACCACCTCGTAGAGATTGCCCTTGTAGGGCACTCGGGCGGCGATGCCTTCGGGGACGAGCTTCTTGACGTCAGACTCGTTGGCCTGGAAGTAGCGGTCCTTTGAGCCCTTCTCCATGGCCTCGAGCGAGCCCATGCCTCGATACGACTTGTACTTGCGGCCGTTGAAGATGATGGTGTCGCCGGGCGACTCCTCCACGCCTGCGAGCATACCGCCGAGCATCACGGAGTATGCGCCTGCGGCGAGAGCCTTGACGATGTCGCCTGAGTAGCGTATGCCGCCGTCGGCGATGAGGGGCACGCCTGTGCCCTGGAGGGCCTTGGCCACGTCGTAGACGGCTGTGAGCTGGGGCACGCCGACGCCTGCCACCACGCGTGTGGTGCAGATGGAGCCGGGGCCGATGCCAACCTTGACGCCGTCGGCGCCGTTCTCTACGAGGTATTTGGCGGCCTCGCCTGTGGCTATGTTGCCGACAACGACGTCAATCTCGGGATACTTGGCCTTGACAGCCTTGAGGATGCCTATCACGCCCTTGGAGTGGCCGTGGGCGGTGTCGATGACGAGGGCGTCCACGCCTGCCTCGACGAGGGCGTCCACGCGGTCCATAGAGTCGGCCGTGACGCCTACGCCGGCGGCCACGCGGAGACGGCCGAGCTTGTCCTTGCAGGCAAAGGGCTTGTCCTTGGCCTTGGTGATGTCCTTGTATGTCACGAGGCCTATCAGCTTGCCTTCTGCGTCTACCACGGGGAGCTTCTCGATCTTGTGCTGCTGGAGTATGCGCGATGCCTCCTCGAGGTCTGTGGTCTGGTTGGTGGTGATGAGGTTCTCGGTGGTCATCACCTCGTCGATGCGGCGGGCGGGGTTCTGCTCGAAGCGGAGGTCGCGGTTGGTGACGATGCCCACGAGCTTGCGGTCTTCGTCTACCACGGGGATGCCGCCGATGTGGTACTCCTTCATCATGTTGAGGGCGTCGGCCACAGTGGAGCCGCGGAGGATGGTGACGGGGTCATAAATCATGCCGTTCTCGGCGCGCTTCACGGCGTGTACCTGGCGGGCCTGCTCGGCGATGGTCATATTCTTGTGTATCACACCGATGCCTCCCTCGCGGGCTATGGCTATGGCGAGTGATGCCTCGGTGACGGTGTCCATGGCCGCCGAGACGATGGGGATGTTGAGTGTGATGTTGCGTGAAAAACGGGTGGAGAGATTAACTTCTCTTGGAAGGACCTCCGAAAATGCCGGAATCAGAAGAACGTCGTCAAACGTCAGTCCGTCCATTCTTACTCGATCTGCAATAAATGACATAGACGATATTGATTTATTGCGTGCAAAGATACGGATTTTTCCTCAATAACCCATCAACCCCTGCCAAATATTTTTTTCGGGCCCCCAAAAGATGGTCGCTGAGGCGCCCGGCAAAGGGGCTTGAGGCGCCGCCGGCGTTTTATTGCTCAAAAAAGTTATCGCGATATGGATAAAATTTATTAATTTCGTGGCTATGAATTTGCGTGTACATATACTCGCGGGTCTCCTGTTGCCGCTCCTGCCTGTGGCTGTCTCCGCTCAAGAGACGGTCTCTGAGGCTGTTGTTCCTGATTTTGCACCTGAGGTGCATGAGATGCTGGTCTCTTATGGCGGCACGCTCGCGCCGTCGCTTCCCGAGCCTGAGAGGTGGGACGAGCTCGACTCGCCAGTGTCGGCCGCGCCGGGACGTATGCGCGCGCCCAAGAACATCGTGGTCGACAAGCCTCGCACGCGCCTGTACATTATCAACGCCTTCGGCGACACTCTGGGGCGCTATCGCGTGTGTGCCTCGCGCGAGCGCGGCCAGAAGAAGGGCAAGGACGACTGGCGCACGCCCGAGGGGACATTCCGCATCCACGGGGTCTACAATTCCACAGACTGGACTTACAAGGATACGGACGACAAGTGTTACGGCCCGTTCTTCATCTCGCTGCTGACGCCTCCGTTCTGGGGCATCGGCATACATGGCACCAATGCGCCTTATTCTGTGCCGGGCAGGCGCAGCCACGGCTGCATGAGGATGCGCAACGAGGACATCGTCCGGGTCCGCCGCATGGTCGACAAGGACTCTCGCGTCACAGTCCTCCCGGACCCGGTCCCTGCCGAGCAGGGCGGGGCTCAGTAGGCCGCTCTTACGTCAAGCCCTCTCTGTCTCAACAGCTCGAGCAGGCCTCTCTCGCCGGGCAGGTGTCCGGCGCCTACGGCTATGAAGAGAGCTTTGCCGCCTATCTGCGGAGCCAGGGTCTCGGCCCACTTCTCGTTGCGTCTGTATATGAGGGTCTCTGCCGTGCTTCCCATGCTGTCTTTGTCGCTTTCGATGAGCCTCCTCAGTGCCTCGAGGTCTCCCGCGAGGTATGCGTCTGCGATTTCGCGGGCGTTCTCCACGGCCTCGTCGTCGTGGCGCACTATCTCCATCAGCTTGGCGGCCTGTATCGATATCGGTTCGCCGAGCAGCATTGCGGCCTGCTCCTCCACGGTCTCCAGTCCTCTCAGCTCCTTGCCTGCTTCATCGGCGCGCTCATGCACTATGATGTCTATCTGGTTTTCAGGCTTGAATCCGGGCATAATCTTTATGGCCTGCATCGTGGCGATGAGTGTGGACAGGAGGGCGGGTTTCATGGCGTTCATCATTCTCACGTCGGCCCCGGCTCCGATATATTTTTTAATCACGGTGTTGATGGAGTCGAGCTGGGCGGGGGAGAAGAGGGTTATGATGGTCGAGTCGGCCGGGGCCGCCGCGTGGAGCCGTATGACTGTCTGGGACGAGCTGAGGTCCGAGGCGAGCATCTCGCCATACACGATGTCTGCCCGGTCGAGAGCGTCGGCCAGTCCGGGGATGCTGTCGAGCACCGACGGAGGGGCTATATGGTGTGTGCCGAAGATATACGATGGCGTCTCGGAGCCTTTCGCCGAGACCTTCCACAACAGCTGGGCGCTGACCGCTCCGGCGAGGCCTGCGATCAGGCAGGCTGTCATCATTATGATTCTCTTCATGGATGTGTGGTTGGGGTTTACAGTCTGCTAAAGTACGTCCTTTAGAACTTGTGTCCAAGCCGTTCGCTATATTTTAACACATTTTAAGGGTATTGTTTCCGGATTTTCACGGGATTTTGTCTAATTTTGCACTACCGTTTCGCCTCTTGCCTTGGTAGTTCAATGGATAGAACAAGCCTCTCCTAAAGGTTAGATAGGGGTTCGATTCCCCTCCGAGGTACACGAAAAAAAGAAACCGCAGCAACCTGCGGTTTCTTTTCTGCATAGTCCGGATCGGCTCCCGGAGAAAGTCATAAGGCACAGGTATTACTTTATTCATCAGTTTTAATTGTTATAAAATGTTAAATATTGTTAATCCCCCCCCCTAAATTTTGTGGGTTTTAGATTTTTATCGCTGTTTTTGCAGAGCCGGAGAGGCGAAGGCCCCAAGTGGTTTGCCG
>JAIDJD010000381.1 GCA_029052375.1 Duncaniella sp.
CAACGCCTATCCCTACATAGCCAAGCCCGGACAGCCCATAGCTATGTTCTACGACTATCTCTTCGACGGCATCTACCAGTACGAGCATTTCGCCAAGGTCGGGGACAAATATGTCCTCAAGCCCGGAATCCCCAATAACGGCAACGACCGCTCCAACATCCCGCCCGGCGACATCAGGTACAGGGATATCAACGGAGACGGACGCGTGGATGGCTCAGACCTCACCGTCATCGGCAATCCAAACCCGAAATTTACGGGTGGCTTCACCAACAATTTCCGTTACCGAGACTTTGATCTGTCGCTCTTTCTCCAGTTCTCCTATGGCGGACAGATCATGAATGCCAACCGCATCGAGTTCGAGGGTGGAGACCCGACGGCGCGCACCGCGCTGAATATGTTCAGCAGCGTCAAAGACCGCTGGACTCCCGAGAATCCCTCAAACACTCTGTTCAGAGTCGGCGGACAGGGTCCCACAGCCTATTCGGACCGCACGGTCGAGGACGGCTCGTACCTGCGTCTCAAGACAGTGACGCTCGGCTATACCCTCCCCGTGGTTCTGACCAAGCGGGCCGGCATCAGCTCTCTCAGATTCTATGCCGCCGCGCAGAACCTGCTCACCTTCACATCCTATTCGGGTCTCGACCCCGAGGTATCTACCTACAATACGGCTCTGACCCCCTCGTTCGACTGGTCGCCCTATCCCCGATCCAAAACCATGACCCTTGGTCTCGAATTAGTATTCTGACAAAGCGAAAATTCCCATGAAAAAATATATAGTTTCACTGGCTGTGGCCGCGGCCATGATATTCAGCTCCTGCTCAGACTTCCTCGACAAGGAGCCCGACTTCCTCTCGCCATCCAACTACTACAAGTCGCCCGAGCAGGTTCAGTCTGCCCTTAACGGGGTCTACAACAGGCTCATCGACCCCAACGGCCGTATGTATAGCAAGGCTCTCTACTCATACTTTGCCATCTCGGACGAGGCCTTCTACAAGAACATATCCATCAACAACATCCGTGTGATGCAGTTCGATGCCGGAAGCCTCGACATAGGCCGTTTCTGGGAGGTGCTCTACGAGGGCGTCAACAGGGCCAACTATCTGATAGCCTATACTGACGACAGCATCCTCGACACCCCGGAGAAAAGAGCGCTCAAGGGCGAGGCCTACTTCCTCCGCGGATACTATTATTACCTGCTCACATCCTATTTCGGCGAGGTGCCTCTCAAGCTCGCTCCCACAGAATCGCCCAACGAGAAACCGTTGGCCAAGTCGGGCCTCGCCGACATCTACGCGTCCATTGTCAAGGATATGCGGACAGCCGAGGAAATGGTGCTCGACATAGACGCTCTGCCCTCCAACGAGCGTGTCTCCAGGACCGCCGTCCAGGCCGTTCTTGCAAGGGTATATCTCAAGATGGCCGGACACCCTCTCTGCGACCTCTCCGGCTATCAGTCGGCCCTCGAGTATGTCCGCAAGGTAGAGGAGTCGGGCAAGCACAGCCTCAATCCCGACTATTCTGAAATCTTCATCAACCATTGCCGCGACATCAACGAGTCTGAGGAGTGTATCTGGGAGGTGGGTATGTATGGCAATAAGGTAGGCACCGAAGACCTTGCGGGAAGCGTGGGCGTCGAGAACGGCATACTCTGCCGCGACGTGGCCATCGGATATTCCGGAGGAGCCATGCAAGTGACCAAGCGTCTCTATGACGCATTTGAGGAGGGCGACCTCAGGCGCGACTGGAACATTGCGCCTTACTACTACAAGACCGACGATGCCACTGGTGTGACCACCCGCACTTTCTTTACATCCAAGCAGATATACAACCGCAATCCGGGCAAGTGGCGCCGCGAGTACGAGACCGGCGAGAAGGCCCAGATGTACACCTCCATCAACTTCCCGATAATGCGCTACAGCGACGTGCTTCTGATGAAGGCCGAGGCCATCAACGCCATCAGCCATGGGCCGGACCGGGAGGCACTCGAGGCCCTGAACTCTGTCAGGCGCCGAGCCTGGGGCCTGCCGTCAGATGTTGCCAATCCCGCCTGCGACATCCCTTCGGGTCTGGGCGAGGAAGAGTTCTTCAAGGTAGTGAGAGAGGAACGTTTCAGAGAATTCTGTTTCGAGGGACAGCGCAAGCTCGACCTCATTCGCTGGGGCCTCTATGTAAGCACCATGAACGAGTATGGAGCCGAGGCGGCCGCCGACGGAGGCAGCTTCTCGTATGCCGGAAACTCCGGCAAGAATGTGACGGCGAGGAATGTCCTCTTTCCCATACCCAACACAGAGCTGACCGTAAACAAGTCCATGACACAGAATCCCGGCTGGTGACCATCTCCCGCAATACTCACAAAATCTAAAACCAAGACATAAATGACCGTTTCAAAAGCCATATATGCGGCCGCCGCGGCCCTGGCGGTGACAGCCGGCA
>JAIDJD010000382.1 GCA_029052375.1 Duncaniella sp.
GGTTTGAGGCCTCGTTGGTGTCGATGCGGTCGAGGTTCATCACCTGGAGCAGAGGCTTGTTGGAGATGGAGGGTACGGGCAGGTAGTTGATTTCGGTGCCGGTGGTGTCGCTCAGATACTTGATGTTGAGGCGGAAGTTCTGTTTCTGCACCTGGTAGGCTCCGAGCGAGTAGACGTTTTTCATCATCAGGTCCCACATAGGCAGCGAAGGGTTTACCGTCGTGGACTTGAGCATCTTGAGGTAGAGCGACTGGTCTGTGGCGGTGATGTCTGCCGAGAACTCGCCCACCTGGTAGACCTGGCCGTTGTATGTGTACTCGTAGGCCACGGCCAGCACCTCGTCGGCGCTCAGCGCGGCCTTGAGCGAGATGTAGCCGAGCGTGGAGTTGAGGGTATACTCCGAGGAGGAGAGCAGGCGGGCCGACTCTACCTTCTCGTAGTCCTTGCCGCCGTCCACGCCATGGTCGGCGAGGGGGGCGAGGGTCTGTGTGACGGTGTTGATGTTGCGCGCGCCGGGATAGTCGGTCTTGATTATGGAGAGCAGGTTGTTGCTCTGGTTGGAGGGGACAGTGGCGCCGGGCGACGGTGTCCAGAAGTCCGAGCCGAGGCGCGAGCTCTCGCCGAGGTCCATGAAGCCCACGAAGTTGCGGCTCTGGTCGAACCGGCTGTTCTTGTTGGTGATCCAGACCTCTATGCGCGTGATTTTTATCCCCGACGATACGAAGGGGAGCTTGGAGGCAAAGCGGTCGTAGTTGTCGCGGAAGTAGTGGCCGAGGAAGAAGTGGCGGGTCTGGTCATACTGGTCGGCCTGCACCTTGAAGTCTGTGGTCTGAGAGCCGCCCTTGGAGCTGACCGAGGTCGACTGGGAGTTTTGCTGCGAGACGAGGGCCGTGGCCGTCAGCTTGCCGAACTGGAGCTGTGTCTTGATGCCGAAGAGGGCCGTCGAGCCGCGTATCAGCGACGAGCCTGTGGTCATGGAGACGTTGCCCGCCTCGATGCTCTTGACTATGTCGTCTTCCTTGCCTTCGTAGGCCAGCTTGAGGTTCTTGGAGTCGAAGTCGAAGGTGGCGTCCGTGTTGTAGGTCATGTTGAACTTCATGCGGTCGCCTACAGAGGCCTGGATGGTGGCCTGTATCTTCTGGTCGAAGTCAAAGTAGGTCTTGCGCCTGGAGTTGACGGAGAGGGCTGGATTGTCTGTCTTGTTGGACTTCAGGCCCATCGAGAGCGAGACAGAGCCTTGTGTCTTGAGGCTCACGCCGCCCGGGCCGAAGATCTTCTCGAGCGGACCGAGGGCAAAGTTCATGTCGAGGATGTTGAAAGGCTCCTTGTCCGGCGAGTTGAGGGCCTCGGAGTTGCGCTGGCGGAAGTATCCGCGCATGGACAGGCGGTTCTGCCAGGCGTTGTACTGCTCTTCGGAGAGGTAGAACGGCGTGACGATGTCTGTCTCGCCCAGCCGTGTGCGCACGACATAGCATCCCAGCTCGGGGTCGTACTCCGTGACGGTGGATATGTTGGAGGGCGAGGCGAGGTCTGCGGCATACTCTCTCTCCATCAGGTCTTCGTAGCTCTGCGGGAAAGCCTGGCTCACCGGGAAGGGCATCATGATGGTGTCCGCAGGGTCTGCAGGCACGGGAGGGAGCACAGGCGGAGGCGGAGGCAACTCAGGTCCCTGGGCCGGGGTCTGAGGAGACGCATAGATACGCGCGCCCGCGGCCACGGCGGCCAGGATGGCGCCGAGCGCAAGCAGCAAGGGGACGAGTATGTTTTTTCTGCGTTTCAGAATATGTGCCTGTGATTGGTGGATGGGGTTTGTGGCTCAGAGGCCGCGGACGCGTACGTCACATCATCCCGAGAGCCGCCTTGATGGCGGCCTCCACGCGGATGGCCGGGTCGGCGTCGAAGACACGCTTGAGCACTTTCTGCGACTGTGCGCGCTGGAAGCCGAGGGCTGTGAGGGCGGCGAGAGCCTCCTCGTAGACGGCCGAGTCTCGCGATGGGAGTGACGACTGAGGTAATAACGCGTCGTCCTGCGGTTTTATTTTATCCTTGAGGTCAACAATTATGCGCTGGGCTGTCTTGGCGCCTATACCTTTGACGCTCTTCAGGCGGGTGTGGTCTCCGGAGGTGATGACGGATTTGAGCTCGGAGGGCGGAAGCGAGGAGAGTATCAGCATGGCGGTGCCCGGCCCGACGCCAGAGACGCTGGTGAGCAGGCGGAAGAGGTCGCGCTCGCGTGCCTCGGCAAAGCCGTAGAGGGTCCATGCGTCCTCGCGTATCACTTCCTGTATCAGCAGTCTTACCTCGCCCTTCATGTTCATGATGGCCTCGTAGGTGTTGAGCGAGATGAGGGTCATGTAGCCGATGCCGGCGGCGGTGTCGACCACGGCATAGGTAGGTGTCACCTCGGCGAGCGGGCCTTTGATGTATTCAAACATTGGAATTTAGTGTTTAGGAGTTTAGGGCCGGAGGGCCTGTGGTTTAGAGTTTGGCAATGAGGCCGTGGCCGTGGCGTCCGGCAGGACGCCGGTTTACCAGTAACCGGGTACGCCGGAGCTTGCGGAGGCGTGCCCGGACAGTCAAAATATCCTGGTATGGCGTCCGGCAGGACGCCGATTTACAAAACCGCCCTGTCGCTTCCCTTGTCATGCTCCGAAGATTGGTTGCCGATGTCCAATAAAAGACCACGGGGAACGGCCTTTGTGTCAGGACATTCCCCGTGGAATAGTTCAGGATGGGAAGCGAAGAGCTTACTCAGCTGCGGGAGCCTCCTCTGCGGGAGCCTCTTCTGCATTGGCGGCTGCCTCAGCCTCGGCTGCGGCGGCTGCTGCCTCGGCCTTCTTCTTGGCTACTGCCTCGGCCTTGGCCTTGTTCTGAGCCTGCTCGGCCTCGAGGCGGGCCTTGGCGGCCTCGTCCTTCTTGCCGGCGAGGTTGGCACGGAAGTTCTCCATGCTCTGCTCCTTGCGGGCCTTCCAGGCGTCGAAGCGACGCTGAGCCTCGGCCTCGTCAAAGGCGCCCTTCTTGACACCTCCCTGGAGGTGCTTCATCAGGAGCACACCCTCGTTGGAGAGGATGGTGCGTACGGTGTCGGTGGGCTGGGCACCGACGTTAACCCAATACAAAGCACGCTCGAAATTGAGTGTTACTGTAGCAGGATTAGTGTTCGGATTATAAGAACCTATCCTTTCAATAAATCTACCATCTCGTGGTGCCCTGCTATCGGCGATAACAATTGGATAGAACGCATAGTTCTTGCGACCATGACGTTGCAGTCTGATTTTTGTTGCCATTGATTGTGTTTTGTATTTGAATCGGGCGCAAAATTATATAATATCTCTGAAAATTCCAACTCTCACGAGCGAAAACCCTGGCGGATTAACATTAATTGTGATAAATTAACCCGACAGGAGCCCGCAGTGTGGCCTGAGGGCGGAAAAATGAGTAACTTTGCGGTATGAAAACTCTTTTTGTCACAGACCTTGACGGCACCCTGCTTGGGAGCGACTCGCGCGTCAGCGAGAAGAGCCGGGAGATAATCACAGACCTTACGCGCCGCGGCGGCCTCGTCACGGTGGCCACTGCGCGCACGCCTGCAACAGTCGAGCCCCTGCTGGCCGGGACGGAGACCGCCGTGCCGGCTGTGGTGATGACCGGGGCGTCGCTCTGGGACCGCCGGGGGCGCTGTTTCGTAGACCCTGTCCTGTTCGGGCAGGATAGCGTGGGGCCCGTCTCAGAGTGTTTCCTCGGCCACGGTGTATATCCCTTCATATATTCGGTGACGGATGACAACCGCCTGACCGTCTACAGAGGCGAGGCGCCTCTGTCGCGCACCGAGGAGAACTTCTGCCGCGAGCGCCGCGGGCTTGCGCTCAAGCGCTTTGTCTTCAGCCGTCCCGGAGGATATGGCGGGGCCTTCCCCGGCGCCATACTGCTCCTCGGGATATCCGCCATCGAGCGCATAGAGGCTCTCGCTGACGCGCTTAGAGGGCGCGGCGGACTCTCTGTCTCGGCCTACGCGGATATTTTCAATCCCAAGGTCGGATATATCGAGGTGTTCGCGGCCGGTGTGTCCAAGGCCGAGGCTGTGATGAGGCTCAAGCGCGAGACCGGGGCCGACCGTCTGGTGGTCTACGGCGACAACCTCAACGACCTGACCATGTTCGAGGTGGCGGACGAGGCCGTGGCCGTGGCCAATGCCCGCCCCGAGGTTAAGGAGCGGTCCGCGCGCGTCATAGGGCCCAACACGGCCGACGCTGTGGCGCGCGACATGGCTGAGGTCAGCGACCTTTGAGGGCAAAGTATTTCCAGAGCGGGGCGCACATCAGAGCCTGCTTGAGCCCGTCGCGCCTGAGCATGGCGTAGACCTCGTCTTCGGTCATCAGCACCACCTCGATGTCTTCGGTCTTGTCGAGGTGCTGGTCTGCAATCTTCTCGACGCCTCGGGCTATATAGCAGTATGAGAGGTTGTTCTGGCTCCCGGGGTTGGCCGAGATTACCATAGACAGCTCCCATTCGCCGCCGCCGAAGCCTGTCTCTTCGAGCAGTTCGCGCCTGGCGGCCTCGAGGGTGTCCTCGCCCTCCTCAACGACGCCTGCACACAGCTCGTCGGCTACGATGCCGAGGCCGTGGCGGTACTGGCGCACCATGACGAAGCGTCCGTCGCCGGTGATGGCTATGACGTTGATCCAGCGGGGATATTCAAGGACGTAGTATTCGGGATGTACTGTGCCGTCGGGGAGGCGGACGGTGTCGCGGCGGACGGTGAGCCAGGGGCGCTCGAAGAGATATTCGCTGTCGACGAGCTCCCACTTCATCTGTTCTTCTGTCTTCATGTGCTTGATGTTGTTTTTGTCAAAACCCCGCCCGGGTGCCCTGGGGGCTCCCGGACGGGGATCTGTTCAGTCTGCCGGACCGCGGAGAGGCGGTCCGCTGAGGATTATTTCTTAGCTGTCTTCTTGGCGGCAGGCTTCTTGGCCGCACACTTCTTGGCGGCGGGCTTCTTTGCTGCGGCGGGTTCGTCGCCGGCGAGGCCGGCCTCCACTTCCTGTCTCGTAAACACATCTGACGCTGCCGACGATCATACGCGTGTA
>JAIDJD010000383.1 GCA_029052375.1 Duncaniella sp.
GAATCTTGTCGAGGATGTGGAGACGGCCGTCGCGGGCCTGCATGAGAGCCTTCTCAAGTATCTCGTAGCTGAGGCCGTCACACTTGATGTCCATCTGGGTGGCTGTGATGCCCTCGCGTGTGCCGGTCACCTTGAAGTCCATGTCGCCGAGGTGGTCCTCGTCGCCGAGGATGTCGGAGAGGATGGCATACTTGCCAGACTCGGTGTCGGTGATGAGACCCATAGCGATGCCGGATACGGGACGCTTCATCTGGACGCCGGCGTCGAGCAGGGCGAGTGTGCCTGCGCAGACGGTGGCCATCGAAGACGAGCCGTTGCTCTCGAGGATGTCAGAGACGATGCGGCATACGTAGGGGAAGTTGTCGGGGAACATACGCTTGAGGGCGCGGTGGGCGAGGTTGCCGTGGCCTACCTCGCGTCGGCCTACGCCGCGTACGGGCTTGGCCTCTCCTGTCGAGAAGGGAGGGAAGTTGTAGTGGAGCAGGAAGCGCTCGCGGCCCTGGTTGAGCACGTCGTCGAGAATCTTCTCGTCGAGCTTGGTGCCGAGGGTCACGGTAGAGAGGCTCTGAGTCTCGCCGCGGGTGAAGACAGAAGATCCGTGAGGTCCGGGCAGGTAGTCTACCTCACACCAGATGGGACGTATCTCTGTGGTCTTGCGGCCGTCGAGACGGATGCCCTCGTCGAGGATGCAGCGGCGCACGGCCTCCTTCTCCACGTCGTGGTAGTAGCGCTTAACGAGAGGAGCCTTCTCGTCGCGCTCCTCCTCGGGGAGAGAGGCGATATACTCCTCGCAGATGGCGTCAAAGCTCTCCTGGCGCCAGTGCTTGTCGGCGCTGCCGGCCTTGGCGATGGCGTATGCCTTGTCGTAGCACTTCTCGCGGACGTCGGCGCGCAGGGCCTCGTCGTTGACTTCGTGGCAGTATTCGCGCTTGACGGTAGAGCCGACCTCCTCGGCCAGCTCCATCTGGGCCTTGCACTGAATCTTGATGGCGTCGTGGGCGGCGCGGAGAGCGGCCAGAAGGTCTGCCTCGCTCACCTCGTTCATCTCGCCCTCTACCATCATGATGTTGTCGTATGTGGCGCCGACCATGAGTTCCATGTCGGCTTTCTCGAGCTGCTCGAATGTGGGATCGATGACGAACTCCCCGCCAATGCGGGCCACGCGCACCTCAGAGATGGGGCCGTTGAAGGGGATATCGCTGACAGCCAGAGCGGCAGAGGCGGCGAGGCCGGCCAGAGCGTCGGGCATATCGACACCGTCCGAAGAGTACATTGTCACCTGGACGAAGGTGTCGGCGTGATAGTTTGAGGGGAAAAGGGGACGGAGGACGCGGTCGACGAGACGGGATGTCAGAATCTCATAGTCGCTTGCGCGGCCCTCGCGCTTGAGGAATCCGCCGGGGAATCGCCCGTTGGATGAGAATTTCTCTTTGTATTCTACTTGGAGGGGCATGAAGTCTACCCCCTCGCCGGCGTCCTTGGCTGTAACCACGGTGGCCAGCAGCATGGTGTTGCCCATGCGGAGTTCTACCGCTCCATCGGCCTGTTTGGCCAGCTTGCCGG
>JAIDJD010000384.1 GCA_029052375.1 Duncaniella sp.
GTAATACCCACCCCCCCTACACCCGCTATCACACCCAACACACATGACAAAACCAACGACAGAGCGGTTGCATTATGTTCCAGACAGTCACCAGACATACCATGCCCCGGAAGGGGCAACACAGAGGAAACCCCGGGGTGGACGAGCGGAGACGAAGTCGAAGCTGTCCTCCCCGGGGGTCATACGGCATTATCAAGATAAACAACCCCGGAAGAGGGTTGCACAATACGTATGCGTTGCGCAACAGCTCCGCCTAAATCCACACCACACCCACACATGACATCGCAACCGCACCCCAACACACAAAACCAACAGCGGAGCGGTAATACCCACACACCCATGACATCGCAAAACCAACGGCGGAGCCGTTGAATCTACCAAAGCCCCACGAATTTATTCGTGGGGTAAACGCACATCACATCACAGACTACCGCGGAGCGGTTGCATTTAGCTCACATCCTACTCTGTTCACAACCGAAAGGCGTCCGGAGGACACCTTGGCGGGTGTTGCGACCATCCGGGCACACCCACACCCACCAAGGGCGTCCGCAGGACGCCGATTTATCAGTAACCCCGTACGCCGGAGCTTTGCGGAGGCGTGCGGGGCAACGCCACATACCCACAAGGGCGTCCGCAGGACGCCGATTTACACGTCATAAACAACCTTGCCACACATCCGCGGACGCCATGCCCCAACCACACAATCTATCTGAGGCCCTGAAATCCGCCCCCCCAAAAAAAAATTTCACCCTCCCGTGAACCTTTCCCGACGCCGTGATGTTATATGTATGTAGTTACTATTATTTGCACTGTGTTTTCATGGTATTAGATTAAGGTTAAAAAAATGCCGGGCCGTCGCGATGACGGCCCGGCGTTTGCATTTGTCCGAGTCTCGGGCAGAAAGTGTCGGATTACTTCTTGCGGGCCTCGGCTACATAGCCGATAGCCTCGGCACACTTGGCCGAAACGTATGCCCAGTCCTGAGCGGCCACCTTGTCCTTGGGGAAGAGCTTCGAGCCCATGCCTACGCAGAAGACACCGGCCTTCACCCAGCTCTCGATGTTCTCCTTGGTGGGCTCTACGCCGCCGGTCACCATCAGCTTGCTCCAGGGCATGGGAGCGAGGAGGCCCTTGACGAGCTTTGTGCCGAGGACGTCGCCGGGGAACACCTTGCAGAGGTCACAGCCGGTCTCCTGAGCGGCACCGATCTCGCTGACAGAGCCGCAGCCGGGGGTGTAGGGGACGAGACGGCGGTTGCAGATGCGCGAAACCTCGGGGTTGAAGAGAGGGCCTACGACGAAGCAGGCGCCGAGCTGTATGTAGAGGGCGGCGGTGGCGGGGTCTACGATAGAACCTACGCCCATGGCCATCTCGGGGCACTCCTTGGCGGCGAACTTAACCACCTCGGCGAACACCTCGTGGGCAAAGTCGCCGCGGTTTGTGAACTCGAAGGCGCGGATGCCGCCGTCATAGCAAGCCTTTACGACCTGCTTGGCCACTTCGGGGTCTTTGTCATAGAATACGGGTACCACGCCGGTCTCACCCATCTTGGTGAGGACGGCAATCTTGTCAAATTTTGCCATAATATTGTAGTTTAAGGTTGTTTCGGTCAATAACCGGACAAAGTTACGTTTTTTAGACGTGCTGTGCAAAACAAATCAGATTTTTTGTGTAACTTTGCACCTGACAACATATTTTAGGGGTGCCCAAGGCCCTTGGCCCGAAGCTGAGAACATACCCTTTGAACCTGATCCGGGTAATACCGGCGTAGAGAAAAAAACACTATGAAGAGAGAAAGACTCATCATGGCGGCGTGCGCGCTGACGGCCTGCAACATGGCCTGGTCAGAGCCCGCCGGCCTGTCTGCGGAGACATCACAGGACTCCGACAGCGCGTCTATGGCCATCAGCCTCCGTGCCCTCGAGGTGTCGGCCAACAGAGCATCGGCCAACACTCCGGTGGCACAGACGACAATCTCAAAGAAACAGCTCGAAAAGCAGAACGACGGGCGCGACCTCCCCTTCCTGCTCGGCATGACACCCTCGGTGGTGGCAACATCCGACGCAGGTGCGGGAGTGGGATACAGCGGCCTCAGGGTGCGCGGCACAGACGCCACGCGCATCAACGTCATGGCCAACGGCGTCCCCATCAACGACTCGGAGAGCCACGGCGTCTACTGGGTCAATATGCCCGACCTCGTATCCTCTGTCCGCGACGTCCAGATACAGCGCGGAGCGGGCACCAGCGTCAACGGCGCGGGAGCCTTCGGGGCCTCCATCAATATGGTGACCGACGCCCCCTCGGACGAGGCCTACGGAGTGCTCTCGGGCTCTTACGGCACATTCAACACCCACAAGGAGACGCTCCGCGCAGGCACGGGCCTGCTAGGCGGACACTGGAGCCTCGACGCCCGCATCAGCAACATCGGCTCGGACGGATACATCAGACGCGCCTCGTCTGACCTATGGAGCTACTTCGGCCAGGCCGCATACTCAGGCAGGTCCACCAACCTGCGCCTCATAGCCTTCGGCGGCAGGGAGGAGACCTACATGGCGTGGGACTATGCCTCGCCCGAACAGATGCGCAAGTACGGACGCCGGTACAATCCCTGCGGCGAATATACCGACGACCAGGGCAACACCGCTTACTATCCAGACCAGAAAGACTACTTCACGCAACATCACCTCCAGCTCCACCTGAGCCAGCGCCTCTCGGACGCGTGGCACCTCAGCGCCGCCCTCTTCTACACCAAGGGCGACGGCCACTACGACCAGTACAAGACGCGCCGCACCCTCGTGGAGTATGGCCTCAAGCCCTTTGTCGGCGCCGGCGGCGAGACCGTCGAGAAGAGCGACCTGATACGCCTCAAGTTCAACGACAACGACTTTGGCGGAGCCACCGTCACAGCCAGCTTCCGCCGCGGACGCATAGACGCCTCGGCGGGCGCCACCGCAAGCTACTTCCACGGCGGACACTTCGGCCGCATCAAGTGGGTGAGAAACTACGTCGGACCCATCAATCCCCTCCAGGAATACTACAACAACACCGGAGAGAAGTGGGACGCCAACATATATGCCCGCGCCAATGTCGCCGTCTCGCGCCCCTTCTCGGCATTCGCCGACCTGCAATACCGCGTCATAGACTACAAGATACGCGGCGTCAGCGACAACTATGACTGGAACACCGGCGCCATGGCCCCCGTGGAGGTAGACCGCCGCTGGGGATTCTTCAACCCCAAGCTGGGCGTCAACTTCACCGACGGACGCCGCCACAGGGCCTTCGCCTCGTGGAGCGTGGCCCACCGCGAGCCCGTGCGCGACAACTTTACCGACGGAGACCGCCGCCACGACCCCAAGGCCGAACGGATGTTCGACTACGAGCTGGGCTACACCTTCAGCCACAGCCTCTTCGGCCTCGGCGTCAACCTCTACTACATGGACTACAAGGACCAGCTGGTGCTGACCGGAGCGCTCTCGGACACAGGCAATCCGCTCAGCGTCAACGCTCCGAAAAGCTACCGCATGGGTGTCGAGCTGCAAGGCTCGCTCAAGCCCTGCGCGTGGTTCGACTGGGAGATCAACGCCACCCTCTCGCGCAACCGCATCAAGGACTTCACCGAGTGGATCTACGAGGACGAGTGGACCAATCCCATAGCCAACTACATAGGCTCTACGCCGATAGCATTCTCGCCCTCGGTGACGGCCAACAATGCCTTCAACTTCCACTGGAAGGGGCTAGACGCCTCGCTGTCGACCCACTATGTCTCGCGCCAGTATCTCAGCAACGCCCACTCCGAAGAGCAGATGCTCGACCCCTACTGTGTCAGCGACCTGGCCCTGAGCTACGACTTCGGCGCCGTGGGCGGCCTCAGGGGCCTCGTCCTCGGATTCACGGTCCACAACCTCTTCAACGAGAAGTACGAGAGCAACGGATATGCCGGAGCCGGATACTACGTGGACGACAATGGCGAGAAGGTCGTCTACCGCTACTGCGGACTGGCGGCGCAGGCCACCACCAACGTCCTCGGCACCGTGACGCTGAAATTCTAATCCCATCCCTAAACAGAATGGAAAGCTTCTTTACCCTCGACCGCTCACTGGAGATGCTCGGCTTCCTGATAGGCCTGCTCTATCTCTGGTGGGAATACCATGCAGACGCGCGTATGTGGTGGGCCAGCCTCGCCATGCCTCTCATATCGTTCTGGGTCTATTACCGCGCCGGTCTGTATGCCGACTTTGCCATGAACATCTACTACTTTGCCATAGCCATATACGGCTACATAGCCTGGACGCGCAACTCAGGCCGCGGCAAGGGAGCGGCAGAGAGCGGAGAGAGCGGAAAGAGCGCCCGCCCCATCACCCATGTGCCGCCGCGTGTGCTTGCCGGGTGTGCCGCGGCCTTTGTCGCGGTGTATGGCCTGATAGCTTGGTGGCTGATAACCTGCACGGACAGCACTGTCCCCTGGCTCGACGCCTTCACGACGGCCATGAGCATCGTGGCCACATGGATGCTGGCACAGAAATATCTCGAGCAGTGGGTGGCATGGGTCTTTGTAGACGCCGTCTGTGTAGGCCTCTACTTCTACAAGGACAGGCCCTTCTACGCCATCCTGTATGCCATCTACACCGTCATAGCCATCCTCGGCTACCGCAAATGGCGCCGCATGATGAGGGAGGGGGTTTAGGGTTCAGAAGCTTGACCCCGACTTGCTCCGTGCAACCCCTTCCGGGGTTGATGCAACTATTGTCAGTATTATCCCCAGAGAGAGAACTACGCTTAAGGCTCCGTTCTCACTCTGGGGTTTCCCTTGTACAGCCCCTTCCGGGGCTGATCAGCCTAACTATTGCTTGCCCCGGAAGGGGCTAAACAGAGGAAGCCCCAGGGTGGACTGGCGCAGACGCAGTCGGAGCCGTCCTCCCTGGGGTATATAAGCATATTTAGATGCTCAACCCCGGAAGGGGTTGCACGGAGCAAGTCGGAGTTAAGACGGACCCAAGCTCCTAAACTTTAAACCTAAGAGCGAAGCTCCTAAACCTTAAACCAAAGAGCGAAGCTCCTAAACTTTAAACCCAAGAGCGAAGCTCCTAAACTTTAAACCCAAGAGCGAAGCTCCTAAACCTTAAACCCAAGAGCGAAGCTCCTAAACCTTAAACCCCATTCAATCATCATCGTCGTCGTGATGGTGGTGCTTATGGTGTTTGTGGTGATGCTTGTAATACTTCTTCATCTCCTTCTTATACTTCTTATAGGCTTTCTTGCGAGCCTTATAGACATCCTCCATATAGTCCTCATAGTCATCGTCGTCATAATAGCCATATCCGGCCACCACGGCGCCGGGAGCTATCACCACGCTCGGCAGCAAGCTGGCCCCGACCTCGCGAACATAGCGGCGCGCGGCGCGGCGCACGGCCTTGCGGACATGGCGCGGCTTGGGCGCGGCCACGACGACGCCCGGACGATAGGGCACCACCACAGGCACGGGCGGAGCCACCACAACCGGAGCGGCGAAGGGGAAGAAGTTGGATACATGAAGATTGACACCGTCGGTCCCGGCATCAAGCGAAAAGAACTGGGCCGAGGCGCCGGAGGCGCAAACCGTGGCCAGAACAGCGGCGATGATAATCTTGCGTGGCATAAGTCTTGAGAATGTTTACAAGATATCAACGCCGCAGAGCGGGCTATTGTTCCCGCCCGTCCTCAATCCTCCGTCTCGAATCCGGCCAGACGGATGGCATTGACCACAGCCTCAGGCTCGGCATCGCCCTCTACGGTGGCTGTGCCCGAGGCAAGGTCTACGCTGACCGAGGTGACGCCGGGGAGAGCTGAAATCTGCTTTTCGACAGTGGCGCGGCAGTGGTTGCAGGCCATGCCCTTGACATGATATGTCTTTTTCATTTCCTGGTGTTTATTGTGTTTGTGATTGTGTCTGCGTATCACGAGGGTATAGACGAGGAGACAGGAGAGAATCACGGAACAGAGCGTGTCGAACACTCCATACTCCACATGGCACGAGGCGGCGGCCTGCACACCGGCAGGCACAAACCACGAGGCGGGAAGCAGGAGGTCTATGACGAGGCCGAAGAGTATGGCCGTGGCCACCACAGAGCCTATGTATATGGCCGTGGCGCGCCGTCCCTGGGTCTTGCCGAGGATGATGACCGAGGCGAAGTTGGCCGCCGGGCCGGCCATGAGCATCACAAAGGCTATGCCGGGGCTGAGCCCCTTGAGGATGAGCGAGAGGGCGATGGGGATAGAGCCGGTGGCACACACATACATCGGTATGGCCACGGCCACCACGGCGAGCATGGCCAGCAGGGGATGGCTCGAGAGCGAGACAAAGAACGAGTCGGGGACAAAGACCGTGATGAGCGCCGCCACGGCCAGGCCTATGACAAGCCACTTGCCGACAGAGCCTACCATGTCTACGAGGCCGTAGCGCACGGATGCGAGGAGCTTGCGGCCGAACGACAGGCGGCTGTAGTCCTCGCGGGCCTCACGGCCGAGCACCACCCCGGCCTCCTGGCCCGTGCGGTCGAGCAGGGCCACGGCTCCGCCGCCCACGACAGCCCCGACAAGGGCCGCGACAGGACGGATGACGGCAAAGGGGAGCCCGAGCAGCGAGTATGTGGCCGCTATCGAGTCTACGCCGGTCTGAGGTGTGGCTATGAGAAAAGAGGTGGCCGCGGCCTTGGAGGCCCCCTGACGGCGCAGGGAGACAGCCGTGGGCAGCACTCCGCACGAGCAGAGCGGCAGGGGTATGCCGAGCAGGGCAGCCTTGACCACAGGGCGCCAGCCGCGCCCGCTGAGGTGGCGGCTCATGGTGCGGGGATCTATGAATACGTGCAGGAGCCCGGCTATGAGGAAGCCGAGCAGTATGTAGGGCGACATCTGGTTGAGGATGGCCGCAAACGAATGCCAGAGATACTCGATGTTCATGATTGCATTTTTTTACAATGCAAAATTACATCGGCCCGGGGCTTCGTGTGTTACACCTTTCGGGAAAAAGATTGTCAGATTTCGGGCAGGGGCGTGCGCGAGAAGTCGGCCAGGCGGACATACTCTGTGGGCGTCATCCCCGTCACCGCCTTGAACTGGCGCGAGAGATGGGCCGACGAGGAGTATCCCGTCATATCGGCTATCTCGGCGAGGGTGAGCGAGGTGTCGGCCAGGAGCTCCTTGACGCGGTCTGTCTTGACGGCCATGTGATACTTCTCGATGGTGCGCCCCTCGACCTGAGAGAAGAGGCGGCTGAGAGTGTCGTAGGGGATGCCGAGGCGGTCTTCGAGACAGGCCGAAAGATTGAGCCTGCACTCGGCATGGTCTCTGACATGGCTCCTTATGGCCTGCCTGATGCGCTCTGCGGTGGCCTCGGCAGGATTTGTAAGCCTCTCGAAGCCCTCGGCCTCAAAGGCGGCGTCGAGCTCGGCCAGCTTGTCGCCCTCAGGCATCTGGGGGAGGTCTACCGTCCCGACAGCCACGTCATCGAACGGTATGCCGAGGCGGCGCAGGATAGTGGCTACGGCGGCCACACAGTGGCGGCACACCATATTCTTGACTGTCATTTTCATATTATAATCTCTGGAGCATAAGGCCGGGCGTGAGGCCCAGGATGGGATGGATCCACTCGGGGGCCGTCTCGGCCATGGGTATGAGCACAAAGGGGCGCAGGTGCATCCGCGGATGCGGCAGGGTGAGCCGCGGGTCAGACATGACGATGGCGTCCACGGCTATGATGTCTATGTCTATGACGCGGTCGGCATATCCGCCCGAGGCTGTGCGGTGAGAGTCCGCACAGACCGAGCGCTCGGCCTCCTGTACGCGGCCGAGTATATCGAGGGGGTCCATGGGCACGTCGAGCTCTATGGCGGCGGCCATGTTGAGAAACCTGTTGTCCGACACGAAGCCCCACGGCTCGGACTCGACAGGCTCGGAGAGGGTCATCCTCCCCGGCAGGCAGAGAGACAAGGCGGCCGCCGCCTGCCCGAGATTGGCATGGCGGCGGCCGATGTTTGTGCCTATGTTAAGGTGGACAGTCATGTCTCAGACCGTGTGTCCGGGGCTCAGAGGCTCTTCTTAACCTCTACCTCCTCGTATGCCTCGACGATGTCGCCCTCCTCGATGTCGTTGTATCCGGCTATCGAGAGACCGCAGTCGTATCCCGAGGTCACCTCCTTGACGTCGTCCTTCATGCGCTTGAGCGAGCCGAGCTCGCCTGTATAGCGCACGATGCCGTCGCGGATGAGGCGCACCCTGCAGCCGCGCTTTATCTTGCCCTCGCGGACCAGAGCGCCGGCGATGGTGCCCACCTTGGATATCTTGAACGTCTGGAGCACCTCGGCCGTACCGATGACCTCCTCCTTGATTTCGGGAGCGAGCATACCCTCCATGGCGCTCTTGACCTCCTCGATGGCCTGGTAGATGACCGAGTAGAGGCGTATCTCGACACCGTCGCGCTCGGCTATGCGGCGAGCGGCCTGGGAGGGACGCACCTGGAAGCCGATGATGATGGCGTCCGACGCGGCGGCCAGAGTGACGTCGCTCTCCGAGATGGCGCCGATGGCCTTGTGGAGCACGTTGATCTTGATCTCCTCGGTAGAGAGCTTGATGAGCGAGTCCGAGAGAGCCTCCACAGAGCCGTCCACGTCGCCCTTGACGATGATGTTGAGCTCGTGGAAGTTGCCGATGGCGCGGCGGCGGCCGATCTCCTCGAGGGTGGTGCGCTTGGAGGTGCGCAGGCCAAGTTCGCGCTGGAGCTGCTCGCGCTTCGAGGCTATCTCGCGGGCCTCCTGCTCGGTCTCCATCACGTTGAAGGTGTCGCCGGCGGTGGGAGCGCCGTTGAGGCCGAGGATTATGACGGGCTCGGCGGGGCCGGCCTCCTTGACGCGCTGGTTGCGCTCGTTGAACATGGCCTTGACCTTGCCGAAGTGTGTTCCGGCCAGGATGACGTCGCCGATGCGGAGCGTGCCGTTCTGGACGAGGATGTTGGCCACGTAGCCGCGGCCCTTGTCGAGCGACGACTCGATGATCGAGCCTGTGGCGCGGCGGTTGGGGTTGGCCTTGAGGTCGAGCATCTCGGCCTCGAGGAGGACCTTCTCCATCAGCTCGTCCACGCCGGTGCCCTTCTTGGCCGAGATTTCCTGGCTCTGGTACTTGCCGCCCCAGTCTTCGACCAGGTAGTTCATGGCCGCGAGCTCTTCCTTGATTTTCTCGGGGTTGGCGTGAGGCTTGTCTATCTTGTTGATGGCAAAGACGATGGGCACACCTGCGGCCGAGGCATGGTTGATGGCCTCGACGGTCTGGGGCATGACGCTGTCGTCAGCGGCCACGATGATGATACAGAGGTCTGTGATCTTGGCGCCGCGGGCACGCATGGCGGTGAAGGCCTCGTGGCCAGGGGTGTCGAGGAATGTGATGTGGCGTCCGTCGGAGAGCTTGACGTTGTAGGCGCCGATGTGCTGTGTGATGCCGCCGGCCTCGCCTGCGATGACGTTGGCGTTGCGGATATAGTCGAGCAGCGATGTCTTGCCGTGGTCCACGTGGCCCATGACGGTGACCACCGGGGGACGGCTCTCGAGGTCTTCCTCGGCATCCTCCTCCTGGGCTATGGCCTCGGATACCTCGGCCGAGACATACTCGGTCTGGAAGCCGAACTCATCGGCCACAAGGTTGATGGTCTCGGCGTCGAGGCGCTGGTTGATGGACACCATGACGCCCATGCTCATACAGGTGGCTATGACACTGTTGATGGGCACGTCCATCATGACGGCGAGGTCGTTGACGGTGACAAACTCGGTGAGCTGGAGTGTCTTGCTCTCTGCGGCGGCCTCCTCGGCGGCCTCGCGGGCATGAGCGGCAAACGACTCGCGCTTCTCCTTGCGCCACTTGGCGCCCTTCTTCTGGCCCTTGTCCTTGGAGGTGAGGCGAGCGAGGGTCTCCTTGACCTGCTTCTGCACATCCTCCTCCGACACCTCGGTGTGGACGGGACGCTTCTCGCGGCCCTTGCCGCCACGGCGGTCGCCGCTCTGGTTCTGGCCTCCGCCACGGCGTCCGCCGCGGTTGTCGCCGCCCTGTCCGGAAGATGCGTTGTCAGACGAGGCCGCCTGCGAGCCGGCCTTCTCGATATCTATCTTCTCCTTGCCGCCTATGCGCTGGCGCTTCTTGCGGCCCTGGCCTGCGGCCTGTCCGGCGGCACCCTGGGCGCCTCCGCGGCGATGGTCGTCCTTGCCCTTCTTCTTGGGACGGGTAGACTGGTTGAGCGCAGACAGGTCTATGTGGCCCACAACCTTGGGGCCTGCCACCTGAGGCTCGCCTCCGAGACGGAACACCTCGGGCTCGGCGGGCTTTGTTTCAGACTCGGGTTCGGGCTTGGATTCAGGCTTGGGCTCAGCCTTGGGTTCGGGCTTGGGCTCAGCCTTGGGCTAGGCCTTGGGTTAGGGCTTGGGCTCAGCCGAACTAGC
>JAIDJD010000385.1 GCA_029052375.1 Duncaniella sp.
CATTTAAGGGTGCTTGGGCCAACAAATTTGACAGGTCAAAGACAGCCAGTGCCGAATTTTACAGCTCTACATCACCGAGGCCTCGACGGGGGCTGTAGTCTTTGCCGGCAAGGTGACCAGGCTCTGACATCGTTTACCTTATTGTCTCTCCGGCGCCTGCAGTCGAGGGCGAGAGGGGGGAGGAGGTGAAAAAGATGTTAAATCCAAACTATTGAGATTAAACTTTTTCTGTCGCGGTGTGTCTTTACTGTATACGCCTCGCCGTAAGGCAGGCACAGATTCTGATTTTTAATAATCATACATAAAGCTACAGATATGAAAAAGACAGTAATGGGACTCTCCCTTCTTCTCGCCGGCCTCTTCTCGGGCACCGCGGCCGCACAGAACCCCGCCGCCACGCAGAATAATGCCTGCGCCGCCGAGCAGACCTGCCCTAAGTCCACAACCTGCACTCAGGCAGGCCGACCCTGTCCCTTTGACCAGGTGACCGGCATCACTGCCGACCAGAAGAACAAGCTCAAGGCCATCGCTCCCTGCGAAGGCAGGGTGGGCCGCCAGCAGGCCCGCAAGGATTATCTTGCCAATGTCAAGGAGATTCTCACCCCCGAGCAGTATGTCGAGTTTCTCGAAATCACCTTTGTCAACCAGGGCGGCGACCGCATGGGCGGTCCCCGCAGGCTTGGCAAGGATGGCGGCAAGGTCCGCCAGGCCAAGTCTGCGAGCGAGAGCCAGCTGAGCCAGAAGGCCAGGTGACGCTCTGTTCCCGGAAATTGTTGAAAGTAAGATGAGCCGCGGGTTCCGGCCCGCCGGATAAACGGCAGAGCCGCCGATTCCAGGTCTGGAGTCAGCGGCTCTGTTGTTGTGGTCTTGCGTGTGTCCGGGAGGCTCAGGAGAGCTTGTGTATCACGAGGCCCGAGCGGAGCTTGGGCTCGAACCATGTGGTCTTCGGCGGCATGATGTTGCCGGTGTCGGCGATGTCCATCAGCTGTTTCATGCTGACGGGATAGAGCGCCAGCGCCACAGCCATCTCGCCTGAGTCTACGCGCTTGCTTAGCTCGCCGAGGCCGCGGATGCCGCCGACGAAGTCGATGCGCTTGTCCGAGCGGAGATCGGTGATGCCGAGTATATCCCTGAGTATGAGGTCGCTCGAGATGGTGACGTCGAGCACGCCGATGGGGTCAGAGTCGTCATACGTGCCGGGGCGGGCCGTCAGCGAGTACCACTGTCCGCCCAGGTAGAGCGAGAAGTTGTGCAGGCTGTCGGGGCGATAGGGCTCGGCGCTACCCTTGGGCTCTACGCAGAAGTCCTTGTCTAGGCGGGCGAGAAACTCCTCGGGAGTGAGGCCGTTGAGGTCGCGCACCACGCGGTTGTAGTCGATGATGTTGAGGTGTGAGGCGGGGAAGGCTACGGCGAGGAAGTAGTTGTACTCCTCGTCGCCCTTGTGGCCGGGGTTGGCCATGGCCTTCTCGTGGCCTACGAGCGCCGCCGCGGCCGAGCGGTGGTGTCCGTCGGCTATGTAGAGGGCCGGGATGGCGGCGAACTCCTCTGTGATTGCCTTTATGGTCTCCGGGTCGTCGACTACCCAGAAGTGGTGGCCGAATCCGTCGGGGGCTGTGAAGTCGTATTCGGGCTCTCCTTTGGCGACGGTGTCGATTATCTCCTGCAGCCTTGCGTTGTCGGGAAAGGCAAAGAAGACCGGCTCGATGTTGGCGTCGTTGATGCGGACGTGCTTCATGCGGTCCTCCTCCTTGTCGCGGCGTGTCAGCT
>JAIDJD010000386.1 GCA_029052375.1 Duncaniella sp.
CTCCTGGAAATATATCCAGAGGATTCCCCAACATTTAATAAGAACACATGCTCCACTATGTTCATAGCAGCCCTATTTATAACAGCCAGAAGCTGTAAAGAATCAAGATCGGCATCTACAGAAGAAAGGATACAGAAAAGTATCCCGAATTCAAGGACGAGAGTCTCGCCCGTGTTGCCGGCTGGGATTTCAATTACTTCACCTTCGACTTCTACCCGATAGGCGAGACCAACATGAGCAACGGACATGACGCTGTCTTTATACGTTGTGTCCAGAAGTAGGCTATATTGTCGATACACAGATAATCTTTTGCGGTGTCGCAGGTCCCCCGTGGCCTGTGGCTCCGTTTTCCATTTTTGAGGTATGTATCTGCCTGAACTCTGAAAAAACTGTCATGCCATGACAATATCATGCCCCTCGGTCAACCGCCGCATAGCGTCGCTTGCCTTTCCTGCAATCATCAGCAATATCACCGTGCCCCTGCTCGGCCTCTCTGACACCGCCATCACCGGCCACCTCGGCGACGCCTCCTACATAGCCGCTATAGCCGCCGGAGGGATGATGCTCAATGTGGTGTACTGGCTCTTCGGATTCCTGCGCATGGGCACCACCGGTCTCACCGCCGAGGCCTGCGGCGCAGGGTCTGACGCCCGTATCAGTGCCGTCTTGTCGCGCTCCGTGGCCATAGCTCTTGCGGCAGGCCTGGCCATAGTGATGCTGCAGAGGCCTCTGCTCGGCGCTCTCGGCGCTCTCATCGGGGCAGACCCGACAGTGGCCCGCCTGGCAGGCGAGTATTACAGCATATGCATATGGGGCACCCCGGCCCTGCTGATGACCATGTCGATAAACGGATGGTTCATAGGTATGCAGAACACTGTGTGGCCCATGGCCGTATCTGTCGGCATGAACCTACTTAACGTTGCGGCGAGCCTCTCGGCCGTCTTCCTGTTCGGCCTCGGGTTCAAGGGGGTGGCCTGTGGGACACTCGCGGCCAACTGGGCCGGACTGCTTATGGCCCTCGCCGCCCTGCTCCATTTTGCCCGCGGGCGCAGGCTCTGGTGCGGATGGACATCTCTATGGAAAGGCGGCGAGCTGAGGCGATTCTTCGGTGTCAACACCGACCTCTTCTTGCGCTCGGCCTGCATAATGGGCGTCAGCCTCGCCGTCACGGCCTATGGCGCGCGCCTCGGCCACCTGACGCTGGCGGTCAACGCCGTAGTCATGCAGTTTTTCATCCTCTTCTCCTACTTTATGGACGGCCTGGCCTACAGCGGCGAGGCTCTGTGCGGGCTCAGCGCCGGGGCCCGAGACCGCGCCGGGCTGATGGCCTCTGTCCGTGCGCTGACGCTCTGGGGCGCGGCCACCGCGGTGGTTTTCGGCCTCCTTTATCTCTTGTGTCTGCCTCAGGCCGTGGCTCTGCTGACAGATGTCCCCGATGTGCGCGAGGGGGTCATGGCCCTGCGTTTCTATGCCACGGCCATCCCGGTGGTGTCTGCCGCGGCATTTCTCTACGACGGTTTTTTCATAGGCCTCACAGCCACACGCCGTATGCTCGTGACCACATTTCTCGCCGCCTCGCTCTTCTTTGCCGCTGTCTGGCTCGGCCCTGCGTCCAACCACACACTCTGGACAGCCTTTCTCGGCTACCTCCTCATCCGCGGCCTCGGCCTTGCGGCACAGCTCAAAAGAGTGGTCAGAGCTGTGTAGGGTTATGCTTGGCTGGGTTCGTGACTTGTTGCTGTTGAAACACATTCTGCTTAAAAGCTTTATCTGACATAATAAAGACTCGAACACTGAAAAACAGTGTTCGAGCTACGTCGTATTACCGGATATAAGTTTTATCCGACAGAAATATTAATAAGATGATTTTTTGAATATTGGGCGTATACAAATGTGGTTTGGGCTATTTTGACAGGCGATTCCGACAGATTTCGATGGCGTCCTTAAGATAGCTGTTCATGTCGGGATATTGTCGTTGCAGAGCTTCTATGCGGTTATATTTCTCTGTACGGCTGAGGCTCATGTCGCGCACCATCCTGAGAAGCTTCATCGCATCGACATACTGTTCGCGGTCTTTGACAATGCTCTTGCTCATGCGGCTTATAAGAGTCTCCATCAGATCGGTGTCTTCGGCTTCGCGTTCTTTGCAGAGAGACACACACTTGAAATATGAAGTGATATAGTACGGGTTGTCAGGATCTTCTTCAAATTGTACAGAAGCGCATTTGCGAGCCTCGTCATAGCGTTTCAAAAGAGTAAGTACTATGACATACTCGTTGCGGGCTTTGCGCATCCCGGACACTGCCAGTACTTTCTCGTAGTATTCTTTTGCTTTCTGATAGTTATGGTTTTGTCTGAACCAGAACCCATGCAGGAAGTCGCGACGAATCCCCTGGAAATCCTTGACGTGCAAAAAGAATTCCTTTTCACGACCGAGGTGGGCAAACGAAAGACAGAGATAGAATTTGATATCGAGCTTTACCTCATCCATCAGGTTTACGGCATGGGCTTTCTTCAGTACTTCGAGGCAAAGATTTGCTGTGGCTTCATATCCTGCTGTGGTGCCTCTGCGGTACATACGTATGATTGCCTTCAGTGCTATGGACGGTATCAGCAGTTTCTCCATCTTGAAATCGCCGCGGTCTATAAGGTCTTTGCACTTGATCATGTATTTGGTCGGGTCGTCGGTAAGAGTGACGTTCTCATCAACCACACCTTTGACATAGGTATCAAGCTTTTTACGAAGGCCGGCACAGAGTTTCGTCTTGCCACGCAGAAGATAGTCTGCAACAGCTGTGTCTACCCTGAGCAGTGAAGAAGAAGGACCGAACTCAAATATGATAGAACGCTGTATCAAGTCGTGCAGTTTCTTTTCAATCTTCTTGAATTCATCACCGTATATGACCTTGAGATCATCATATCCGGCAATCTCCATCTCAG
>JAIDJD010000387.1 GCA_029052375.1 Duncaniella sp.
AAGAGAAAAAGCACCCTCATCGACATGACCGCGATGAGCGACGTGACTGTGCTCTTGCTTACTTTCTTCATGTTGACGTCAACCTTCCTCCAGAAGGAGCCGGTCACCGTCCTGACCCCCTCCTCTGTCTCGGAGCAGAAAGTGCCCACCGCCAACCTGGCGTCTGTGCTCGTAAGCCCCGAAGGGAAAGTTTTCATCTCCATAGCCGGCGATGCCGACGCGGCCACCAAGGACACCTGGGGCTCCGAGGCTCTTCGCAAGACTATCCTGGATGAAGCAGTAACTCTCTACAACAAGCAGCACCCCACAACCCCCGTGCAGCTCACAACCGCCGATCGCGAGGCATTCTCCAAAATCAATATGTTTGGAGTGCCCTTCCAGGTTCTCCACCAGTTCCTCTCCATGTCTCAGACCGAACAGGACAAGTTCATCGCGGACATGAGCCAGAAAGGCGTTGGTATACCTATCAACGACAACAAGGACATGGAGCGCCTCAACGAATTCCAGATCTGGATGCGCGCCATCTACAACTCGGGCAACGACAACCTCCAGAAGGCCATGAAGAAGGGCGAGGGTATCGCCGTCAAAGCAGACAAGGATACCCCCTACACCATCGTTCATGACGTTCTCGACAACCTCCAGACCCTGAAGTTGAACCGCTTCAGCATCATGACCGCATTAAAATCTGAACAGGACTAATCATTATGGCACAAATAGAACAGTCAAGCGGCGACAAAAAGAAAAAAGGCGCCCAGAAGAAGATGTCCATCCATGTGGACTTTACTCCCATGGTGGATATGAATATGCTTCTGATCACGTTCTTCATGCTTTGTACCACCATGATCAAGTCTCAGACACTCACCATCTCGCTCCCCTCGAACGAGAAGGTAGAGCAGAATCAGATGAACAAGGCCAAGGAATCTGAAGCAATCACCCTCATCCTGACCACTGAACGCAATGCCAACGGCGATGTGAAGAACGACGACTCCGGCCGTCCCATGAACACCGTCTACTACTACGAAGGTATGCCCGACATCACCGACGCCAACGGCGACGGCCTCTTTGACAACAACAAGCTCAAGGCCGAGAAGTTCGTCGGTAATGACGGCAAGCTCCAGCAAGGCATCCGCAAGATCCTTCATGACCGCAACAAGCAGGTGCTCGACAGAATCGAGAAGGAGAAGACCAAATGGCGCAACAAGGAGTTCGCTCCCGGCAACAAGGACGCCAACGACTCCATCTACCAGGCCCGCGCACGCGAGATCCGCAACGACTCTACTC
>JAIDJD010000388.1 GCA_029052375.1 Duncaniella sp.
GGCATAGAACTTGGGCCACACCGACACCATCACATGGGCGTCCATGGCATGGATAGAGTCTACCATACCCTTGGGGTCGGGGAATCTCGCGGGGTCGAACTCATGGCTTCCCCATGCGTCCTGAGGCCAGTGGAGCCAGTCTATCACGATATTGTCGAGGGGTATCCCGCGCTTGCGGAACTCGGCCACCGTCTCCAGCACCTCGCCGCGCGTGTTGTACTTCTCACGGCTCTGCCAGTAGCCCATGGCCCACTTGGGCATGACGGGCGACTTGCCCGTGAGTGTGCGGTAGCCCGAGATGACGTCGTCCATATCCTCGCCGTAGACAAAGTAGTAGTCTATCATATCCTGCATCTCTCCCCACCACGAGAGCCTGTCCTTCTCCCCGGGCCGGGCCGGAGCATATGCCCGCAGACCGCAGTAGGCCACAGAGCCGTTTGGCTCCCACTCTATCCTGAGGGGTACCTTCTCGCCTTTCCTGAGGTTCACCTTGAACTTGTAGCTGTTCGGGTTCCATGCCGTGCGCCAACGCGTGTCCACCGCCACGCTGTCGCCAACATAGACAGTCTGATAGCCTGAATAGTAAAGTATGAATTCGTGTTCGCCCGTCTCGCGGGCCTCAATCTGGCCCTCGTAGGTGACGTGCGAGTTCTTGAAGCTGAAATCCCTGGGCAGGTTGACCACATGGCCGAGGTCTCCGCGCATCAGGTGTTCGAAGTATATCCGGGGCTCTCTGCGGACAATCTCTGTGCCGTCCTGAGCCTTGTACGTGCCTGTCAGCGCACCCTTCCTGCCATCCTTGTCGTAGAGCCTGAACACCTCGCCAAGCTGGCCATAACCGTCAGGGCGTCCCCATCGGCAAAGCGAATAGCTGTCCCAGAGGATGCCGTAATTGTCTGTCGAGACCACAAAGGGGACAGAGACCTTTGTGTTGTACTGAAAGAGCTCCTCGTTCTTGTCCCTGTAGTTAAACTCGTTGGACTGGTGCTGTCCGAGACCGTAGATGCCCTCGTCCGCATGAGGCGACCGGAAGGTCTGGCGGACGGTATAGCCCCGCGTCCCCTCGACGGTTATCGGCTTGAACGAGCGTCCGCCGGGAGTCTCCCTCAGGACAGGCTTGCCCTCGTTGTCATAGAACGACACTGCGCCGGTCTTCCTGGACACCACGGCCTTGACTTCGGAGGTTGTGAGCACGACAGAGCCGTCAGTGGAGGTGACGGTGTAGCGGGGTCTCTCCACGGCGGGAATCACAACGAGGCTTGCATCCTCCGGAAACACCTTGTCCGGAATGGCCGAGACACGGATTATCTTGTCGCCGACAGCCTTGAGGCGCACAGTGCCTTTGGAGGTCCTGACCTCAACGCCATCCTTGACCTCGGCATAGTCCCCGGCATAAAGTCCGCACGGCAGAGCAAGCCCAAGGAGCAGAAGGGATATTTTTCTTGTTTTCATCGGTTGATTTTAGGCAAAATAGTTTAGAACGCGGCCCATGGCAGAGCCGCGCGATGCAAATTTACGAATAATAATCGGTAAAAACACCATCCACGCCTGCGGAGAGGGACAAAAAGAGCCGCACGGCAGGGCTGTTTTGTCATGCTTTTTCATTATCTTTGTGCCGATCTACCAAACATCACTGATGCCGATGATGACAGCAGACTACTACAAGACAGTGATAGAGCGAATCTACAAAGACGTCCTCCCCTATCGCGGGCAGGGCAAGGTGGCCGACTACATCCCCGCCCTCGCCAATGTAGACCCGGGGCGCTTCGGCAT
>JAIDJD010000389.1 GCA_029052375.1 Duncaniella sp.
GGATAGACCATTCGGGCGACATGATGGCCTGCTCGTTGTGGAGCCACACGACGCGGTTTTCCTGAGGCTCGCCCATCAGGTGGCAGATGGCGTTGCCTTCGGGCACGTTGAAGTAGTAGTATGCCTCGACGCGGCGGTCGTGGGTGTGGCAGGGCATGGTGTTCCATACGCTGCCGGGCTTGAGCTCGGTGAGGCCCATCTGGAGCTGGCAGGGGCCCTCCTCGAGGACGTTGCGGACGATGAGCTGGTTGATGACGCGGTCGTTGCTCTCCTCCATCTTGCCTGCGGCGAAGCTGTTGGCCTTGATAGAGCCCTTGCGGCCGTCGATGGTGATGAGCTGGGTCTTGTAGGCCTTGTGGGCTGTAGTGGAGTTGAGATAGAAGCGGGCGGGATTGGCGGCGTCCTTCGAGCGGAAGGTCACCTCCTTGTTGCCGCGGCCGATGTAGACGGCGTCCTTGAAGTGGAGCTCGTATTCCTTGCCGTCCACGGTGACGATGCCGTCGCCGCCGGTGTTGATGACGCCGAGCTCGCGGTGTTCAAGGAAGTATTCGCTCTTGATGGGGTCGATGGTCTCGAGGACCACGGCCTTGGTGACGGGGACCACGCCGCCGAAGATAAGGCGGTCATACATGGAGTATGTGAGGGTCACCTTGTCCTGTGTCATCACCACGGGCATGGTGAAGCGCTCGCGCAGCTGGGCGGTGTCATAGTTCTTGACATCGTCGGGATGGCAGGCGCGCTGTATGTTGACGAGTTCGGTCTGGGCCATGGCTGTCAGGGATGCTAATGCGAGTGATACTGTGAGAAATATCTTTTTCATTTCTGAAAACGTACGGTGAGTGTGATTTGTTTTGGAGTTTGGTCTGAATGTCTCAGGCGGTCTTACTCAGTGGTGCGGATATGGTCTGCATTGTGGGCGGCCATCTCCTTCTGGTTGCGTATGATGAGGACGCGGTTCCAGACCATGGCGGCGAGTGTGGCCAGGACAAGTATGCCTGCTCCGATCCACTTGAGGCCGATGGTGCCCTGGTAGATGAGCCATGCGAGGGGGCTCGAGGCAAAGTCGAGACTGCCTCCGTCAAAGCCCGCGGGGATGGCTACGGCGGCGTCGCCTGTGGCCTCGAATACGTCCTTGGCCGCGAGGGTGAAGGCGGGGGCGAGGTTGGTGACCATATAGAGGCCGAGGGTGAGGACCACAAGGCCTATGATGAAGGTCTTGACCACAGAGCCCTTGGTGTAGGGCAGCACGAGGGGGAAGATGTAGAACATTCCGGCGAGCGAAGCCAGGGGGAGGAACTGGTTGCCGGGCAGGACCACGGCGAGCACAAGCGTGACGGGGATGAGCAGGATAGACACCACAAGGGTCGTGGGGTGGCCGATGACAAGGGCGGGGGTCATGC
>JAIDJD010000039.1 GCA_029052375.1 Duncaniella sp.
CCCTCATGCAGAACGCCAAGGCCGCCAATATGCCCAAGGACACCGTGGAGCGCGCCATCAAGAAGGCCACCGACAAGGACGCAGGCGACTTCAAGGAGATAACCTACGAAGGATACGGCCCCCACGGCATCGCCATCTTCGTAGAGGCCGCCACCGACAACAACACCCGCACCGTGGCCAACGTGCGCTCCTACTTCACCAAGCACGGCGGCTCGCTCGGCACACAGGGCTCGCTCACATTCCTCTTCGACCACAAGTCCGTATTCAAGATCAAACCCAAGGACGAACTCAGCCTCGAAGACCTCGAGCTCGAGCTCATCGACTTTGGCGTTGATGAGCTGATGGAGGACGAGGACGAGGAAGGCAACGCCCTCATAGCCCTCTACGGCGGCTTCGAAGACTATCCCGCCATCCAGAAATACCTGGAGGAGAACGGCTTCGAGATTGTATCCTCTGAGTTTGAGCGCATCCCCCACGAGCTCAAGGAGGTGACCCCCGAGCAGCGCGAGACCCTCAACAAGCTCCTCGACAAGCTCGAGGAGGACGAGGACGTCCAGAACGTATTCCACAACATGAAGGAGGAAGACTGATCCCCGCCCCCATCATCCCGCAAGACACAGACCGCCCCCAGGCCGAGGCATATGCCGCAGCCTGGGGGCGCTGTTTACCGTAAAGGCGCAGGAAGCCCAAAGAGAAAAAAATTTCTCCCGGCTGTTCGGGTCAGCCGGGAGAAGTTGATATTACGTTTCAAGCGTGTGGGATGTGTTCAGAATCGGTCAGAGCTGGATGAGAGAGAGGAGAATGGGAGCATCAGCTATAGTGAGTCCGATTCCGGTCAGGGATTCCACTGGCAGGCAATCATGCGGAGGTTGGGGCAGGCTATCGAACGGAAGTCGGTAATCTGGTTGTAACGGCAGTTGACATAGACGAGGTTCTGGTCGAAGGACACATCGAGCATTGTCAGCTGGTTGTTGTTGCAGATCAGACGCTGGAGGAAGGTCTGGTTGGAGAGGGTGAGCTGGGTGAGGTCGTTGTAGCAGACATCCACATACTGCACGTTGTTGCAACCGTCTACGGTGAAGGACGTAAGGTCGTTGTACGAGGCAACGATGTCGAGCAGGGCGGGACAGTTGCGGACGCCGAAGGCAGTCATATTGTTGTCCGAGCAGATGACGCTTGCGAGAGAGGGAAGGCCCGAGATGATCAGGGTAGAGATCTCGTTGTCGTCGAGGTTGAGGTTCTGGAGATTCTCGACGCCGGCAAGAGTGAGGCTGGTGAGCTTGTTATAGCCTGCATAGAGATTCTTCAGATTGGTGCAACCCTGCACGTTGAGGTTCTCGAGATGGTTGCCCTGGCAGTTGAGGGTCTTGAGGTTGAACGCATTGGCAACATCGAGTTCTACGAAGAGGTTGTTGCTGACGTTGAGGTTGGCGAGCATCGGAGTGTTGTTGAGGTCAATCTCCGTCAGGCGGTTCTTGTAGACGGCCACGTTCTGGAGGTTGCCGCAGTTGTCGAGGTCAATCTCGGCGATTTTGTTGCGCGAGGCGTTGAGGTCTGTGAGGTTTGCACACCCGGCCACGGTCATCGAGGTGATTTCGTTGCGCGAGACGTCCACCTTGGTCAGGGCCTTGAAGCCTGCGAGGTTCAGAGTGCCCCCGAGCTTCTTGTCCTTCCACTCGATGGCGGTGACGTGTCCGTTCTGGACGGTGACGCCCTCGATGGAGGCGATGTCGTTGATGTTGGCTACTTTCAGAGCCTGGGCATTGGTTCCCTCTTTAGCGGGCTCGGAGAGGAAAGCCTTCATTAGCTTTGCCTCGTTCTTGTCGAGATTCTGTGCGAAAGCGGTCGTGCTCCCGAGCAGGACTGCAATCAAAAATAACGCTTTTTTCATAAAATCAATAGTTGTTAGTTGAGTTATTTTGTACTTATCTAACATTGATGGCAGACAAATGGTTCTGAAAAATTTGACTTTTTTTGTCCTTCAGCCTCTTTTTGTCCTAAAAACGTTTATATGCGTGGCTCAACAACGCTTATACACCATTGATTTTCAAACTATTGACCTTAAATACCTCATCTGCCATTTACGTCAATCCATGGCATAAACACAGCAGGGGCGCTAAGTATAGCGCCCCTGCTGTGTGATATGGTGCAATAAATATGCGTCAGAAAGGCGCGACGTCTCCGGGCGCGGACGTAGAGGCGATGTCTGCCGTGCCGCCTCCGAGCGTCTGGCCGGGATTGAAGGGATTGCCTCCGGGAGGCGAGGCCAGGTCTATCTTGTCCGTGTCGAGGCCCGAACGGCGCTGGCCCACAGACGCGCGCTCGGGCTCGGCATCCCAGTTCTCAAAGCGCGCATACTTGTTCTTGAACCTCATCTTGACGTCGTCCACACGTCCCGAACGGTGCTTGGCCACGATAAACTCGGCCAGGCCGCGGATATCGTTGCCGGCCGCATCCTGTCCGGAGCGCAGATAATACTCCGGGCGGTGGATAAAGCATACGATGTCGGCGTCCTGCTCGATGGCACCCGACTCGCGGAGGTCGCTGAGCTGCGGGCGCTTGCCATCCTTGCTGTCGGCGCCGCGGCTCTCCACCGAACGGTTGAGCTGAGAGAGGGCCACGATAGGGATATTGAGCTCCTTGGCCAGCTGCTTTAGCGAGCGCGATATCATAGACACCTCCTGCTCGCGCGAGCCGAACTTCATGCCCGAGGCATTCATCAGCTGCAGGTAGTCGATGATGATGAACTGGACGTTGTGTTCCCTCACCAGACGTCGCGCCTTGGTGCGCAGCTCGAATATCGAGAGCGAGGCCGTGTCGTCTATATAGAGAGGCGCATTGTAGAGATTCTTGACGCGCGACATCAGCTGGTCCCACTCCATCTGCGAGAGCTGTCCGCTCTTGATTTTCTCGCCCTCGATTTCGCAGGTGTTCTGTATCAGACGGTTGACCAGCTGGAGATTGGACATCTCAAGCGAGAATATGGCCACGGGGATGTTGTAGTTGACGGCCATGTTCTTGGCCATGGATAGCACGAAAGCGGTCTTGCCCATGGCCGGACGCGCGGCTATGATGATGAGGTCGCTCCGCTGCCATCCCGACGTCAGCTTGTCCAGCTCGTGATATCCGCTCTCGAGGCCCGAGAGACCCGACGCACGGTTGGCCGCGGTCTGTATCTGCTCGATGGCCGAGTTGATGACGGGGTCTATCTGCGTGACATCCTTCTTGACATTGCGCTGCGAAATCTCGAACAGCTTGCCCTCGGCCTCCTGCAGCAGGTCGTCCACGTCATAGCTCTCGTCAAAGGCCTGGGCCTCTATCTGCGACGCAAAGCGTATCAGCTCGCGGGCCAGGTATTTCTGGGCCACGATGCGGGCATGAAACTCGACGTGGGCGCCCGAGGCCACACGCGACGTCAGCTCGGAGATGCGCAGGGCGCCGCCGGCGCCCTCGAGCTCGCCCATGTGGCGCAGGCGGTCGGTCACCGTCAGCATATCTATGCTCTGCTGGGCGGCGCCGAGGCTCTGTATGGCGGCGTATATCTTCTGGTTGGAAGGGTCGTAGAACGACTCGGGCTTGAGTATGTCGCAGACGGCTGTATAGGCGTCCTTCTCGAGCATGAGGGCTCCGAGGACGGCCTCCTCAAGGTCGTTGTCGCGCGGCGGCACACGGCCTCCGTGGTCAAACTTAGAGATATGTTCCGGCCTGGACCTGCGGCCGTTCTGGCTGTAGCTGTTATCTTGTGGCATGAATGTTGTTCAAGGGGGAAGATGAAGATTTATGATACAAAGGTAAGGATTTTCATCCGAAAAATGCGTACCTTTGTATAGATTGTACATAACTGCCCGCCCGTGCAGACAACGTGTTGAAAACCCTGTCGACAACCCTCCAATGAAAAAGCGCAACCATCACATAGTAGTAGCCGCCGGAGCCGGCCACCGCTTCGGAGGCCCCGTGCCCAAGCAGTTTTGCCTGCTGTGGGGGCGTCCCGTGCTGATGACCACCCTCGAGCGGCTCCATGCCGCGGCGCCCGACGCCGAGATCACCGTAGTCCTGAGCGCAGAGATGATGGACGAGTGGCCCAGGATGTGCGCAGAGCACAGCTTCGAGCTCGCCCACTCTACCGTAGCCGGCGGAGCCACACGCGCCGAGAGCGTCCGCGCCGCCCTGCGCCGCATAGCCGACAGCGGCAGCCTCGGATGGATATCCATACACGACGCCGCCAGGCCGATGGTCACCCCCGAGATGTTCTCGAGGCTCACAGAGGCCCTCGCCGACGATGTCGACGGCGTCATCCCCGCCATCCCCGTCACAGACTCGCTGCGCCTCGTCGCCCCGGACGGCACCTCGGCGGCCGTCGACCGCTCGGCCTACCGCGCCGTGCAGACCCCTCAGCTCTTCCACGGCCCCAGGAGACTCGCGGCCGACCGCCTCGAGCTGCGCCCGGACTTCACAGACGACGCCTCGGTGATGGAGGCCGCCGGATACGGACGCCTCGCGCTGGCCGAGGGAGACCCGCGCAACATCAAGATAACACACTCCTCAGACCTCGCCCGCCTCGAGGCCGAGAGAGAAGCATAAGGCATATGGCGCCCCTGCTGGACACAGACATAATGTATCTGAAGGGCATAGGACCCAAGCGTGCCGAGGTTCTGAACAAGAATCTCGGCATACACACATACCGCGACCTGCTCTACCACTTCCCCACGTCCTACATCGACCGCTCCACCATCCGCACCATTTCCGAATTCGAGGGCGAGGATATGCCCTCGGTGCAGGTCAAGGGACGCTTTGTCTCCATGACCGTCCAGGGCGAGGGAGCCAAGACACGCCTCACAGGGCTCTTCTCGGACGGCACGGGAGTGATGGAGGTGGTGTGGTTCCAGCGCATCAAGGCTATCCGCAGCCACTACACCACATCCACAGACTATATCCTCTTCGGCAAGCCCGCGCAGTTCAACGGACGCTGGAGCATGGTACACCCCGAGATAGACACGCCCGGCGCGGCCGTCACACAGCTCGGCGTCCAGGGCGTCTACCCCCTGACGGAACAGCTGCGCAACCGCGGGTTCTCCTCGCGCACATTCTCGACAGGCGCGGCCGACATCCTCAGGGCCTCGCGCGGATACATAGGCGAAACCCTGCCGCCAGAGACGATAGGGCAATACGGACTGATGAGCCTCGCGGAGGCCCTGCGCGCCATCCACTTCCCCTCGGGCCCTGCCGAGCTCGAGAAGGCGAGGCTGAGGCTGAAATTCGAAGAACTCTTCTACCTCCAGCTCGACATACAGCGCTATGCGCGCCACAAGACACAGAACACGTCAGGCTTCTTCTTCCCCCGCATCGGACACTTCTTCAACACCTTCTACAAGGAGTTTCTCCCCTTCGACCTCACGGGGGCACAGAAGAGGGTGCTCCGCGAGATACGCGCCGACATGGCCACGGGACGCCAGATGAACCGCCTGCTGCAAGGCGACGTGGGCAGCGGCAAGACCCTCGTGGCACTGCTGACGCTGCTCATAGCCCTCGACAACGACACACAGGCCTGCCTGATG
>JAIDJD010000390.1 GCA_029052375.1 Duncaniella sp.
GCACGGATACATCCACAAACTCCGCCGGATGCTCCGCCACTACCCGTCAATCTCCATCATCAATCAGCGGGGTTTCGGTTATATGCTGACAATCAAACAATGAAAACCATGAGACTGCACAGACTGCTTATATCGGCTATCATCGCTCTGCCGTCCATCAGCCTTGCACAGACAGAGCCGACAGATTCGCTGACGATGCTCCGCGACACAATACTGAAGCCCGAACTTACCGCACCGACACTGACATACAACGACTTCTCATACAGCTATATCCCACGTGGCGAGGCTCGCCTTGACAACCATCCCGCAAGGCCGTCCGAGCTAAACCTCCCGTCTTTCTCTATCATCCCCGGACAGGCGTCTCTATACTCATGGAGTGGCGGTGCGATAGTCGCTTCCGGAGGCATCGCCAACAGATACGGATATCCATTCGGCGTACACACCCAATACGGGATAAACGGTGCCATTACATATCAGCTCTCGCATAAAGTTTCGCTTACGGCGTTTGGCACATATTATTTCGGACAGCCTCCCGCAATGTGCGGCGGACTTCCGATGCCCCCGGCTATGATAGGCTATTACGGCGCCTCTAAATTCGGCGGTTATGTTGATTACTCCGGCGGAGAGCATATCGGGGTAATGGTGGGAGGACAGGCTGTGCAACAGGTCGGGACTAAGAGATATGAATTGGAACCTATAGTCACACCGTACATCAAAATCGGAGAAGGCAAGAAAAAAGTCATTATAGGCCTACCGGTAGGCCAGGTGATATACGGCATAATGAAAAACAATCTGAACAGACGCCATTAGACCGGCGAGGCTCAAAACCGGACGGCCGCGGCACCTCAATCCTAAACAATAGCATGGCGGCAATCAGCAGAACGCCCCCGGCATCACTGCCGGAGGCGTCGATTGTTGATGTATGATAACGCTGTTTCTATCTTATAGAGTGTGCCGTACAACTGCGGTCATCGGCTCGTAATCCTTATCGCATTGTTCTGTTTGTCGATAGTCACTGATGCGATTTTGTCGGAAGGCATTTCCATCAGCTTGACTCTGTCCACCTTCACACCATCGAGATAGATTGCCATGCTGTCAGGCAAAGAAGATGATTTGCCGTTGAGCACGACTACAGATCGTGCCTGGTCAGCCTGCTCATCGTTACGTCCGACTACGACAGACCGGGAATTGTCGAAGAAGCTCTCGAGATTGAAGGGAATCTCTTCGCCGTTTACGGTGAGAGTCATGCTCGGATTTACATATTGATCCGAGAAGGGAAACACGACCTTGATGACAGCCTTGCCATCGCTCATATCACACTGCAACGACTTGGCACGGTATGTTTTGCCCTTGGTGGTGAATGTGCCTCCCGAGACTGTCAGCTTGTCGCCGAGGCCATCGGCATTGATTACTACGCCGGTCTCGCGGCCATCGTTGTTGATGTTAGCGACCTTGAATCTTTTGACCGAGACTATTTGGCCGGAAAGCAGATTTTCGTTAACTTTGCTTACTGTAACGTCGCTGCCGCCAATGGCAGCGACTGCGGCTCGCACGGCTGGAATCCCAGCCAGAGCCAGGGCCGACACAAGCGTCGGCACGAGTGCAAGGGCTTTAAGTCTGCGCCCCGCACCACTCTTCTGTTTGTACATCATGGTGATACGTTTTTTAAGTTTACTATGATTCAGGCTGTTGGCCAAGGACGGGAATTTGGCGCCAACAGCTTTTTTTATCAGCAACAACTGGTATTCCTGCGGATTGTAGCCCTTGTCTATCACCGCCATATCCGCCTGGTATTCATGCACAAGCATGAGCTCGTCGCGCATGAGCCACGAAGCGGGATTGAACCAGTTGATGATACAGACCGCTTGTGCAACCAACAGGTCTAACGAATGACATGAGGCCACGTGTTCCAGCTCATGGGCGATGACTGCCGAACAATCATTCTCGTAATCCTCCCTGCTTATCACCACATAGCGCATCCAGCTCAATGGGGCCAGTCTGTCGTCAGAGGCAATGACCAAAGTGTATCCGCCACAGCTTATCTTACGGCCTGAACGGATTATTCTTACAAGCCTGACCCACGTAATGGCAGTCAAGACAGCCACTGCGGCCATTCCGGCCATATATATCCATATCAATATTGTGCCCCATATCGGTTTGCCTTGAGGCGCAAGGGGCGCAAGAACCTCGGCGGCCAAGCCGACACCCTCTGGCGTGGCAGAGGGCGCCTCCGGCGCTGACAGATGGCTGAGAAACGGCATGGCGGGTATCGCCGCGAACGAAACAAAGTAAATCATCAACAGCACACACCTGTTGAAACCATGCTGATTGTCCCTGGCCAGGAACAGACGGTAGGCAAGATACATGGCAAGCATCAGAATCCCGCCTGTTATCGAGTATGAAAGCAGTCCGCCCATTTCTATTTGCCTTTGCGCTCAACAAGCTCGAGCAGTTCCTTCAATTCATCGGCAGAGATTTTTTCTTCCTCGACCAGTGCGGACA
>JAIDJD010000391.1 GCA_029052375.1 Duncaniella sp.
CCCCCGAGGCGCCTCCCGTCTACAATCCCTCGCGGACAAGGCTGTTCAGCAACAGAGACCTCCTGGCCGACGCCCTGTGTCAGAACCACCTCAAAGGCATACTGATACTGGCGGGATTTGCCATAATCATCTTCAACAACCTGTATGACCTGCCTGACCACATCTTAGACCGAATCACAGGCTATCTCGAATCGCAATTCAACCACTTCGGCGTGTCAGTCGCGAGCATAGCCCTCGTGATGGCTTTCACCTACCTGCTGTCGCTCGTGCTGTGGCTCGGCAAGGTGGTGTTACGGTATTACGACCTCTCGCTCACATACGACAGCAAGATGCTGACATTCAGCCACGGACTCTTCTCGCGCATGACCAGCCGATTTGCCCGCGACAAGATATGCACTCTGTGTGTCAAGCGCAATGTGTTTGAGAAACGGTTTGGCCTCTGCTCACTCGCCATGATGCAGGCCCTGAACTCGAGTGCCCGAAAAGCGGAGGACAACCTCAGAATCTACGGACGCGAGTGTGCCGGCTTCTTCCTCGGCTGGTGGCTCGGAGAGGAGTACGCGTCGGAGACCGACACCGCCACCGCCATATCAGGCTCAGGTGTGGCGATGCTCTCTCTGTTCACAGACCTCGCCATCTCCTCAGCGGCGACGGCCGTGCTCTGGTACTACGGGCTCTTCTGGTGGATACTCGTCCCGGCCCTCTACCTGCTGACGGGCATACCGAAGGGCATAATGAAGATGCGCCACAGCCACATCGCGCTCAGAGAGTCGTATCTCATAGTCGGCACAGGGAGCTTTGCCGAGACCTGCAATTACCTGAAATACGGCAACGTGGAGGTCATGAGGCTGACCCGCACCCCGATGACGCGGTTTACGGGCCGTGTGTCCCTGTCTCTCTCTACCACGGGGTCTTCCTTCGTAGTAAGAAGCCTCAGAGAAGAGCAGGCCATGCGCATCTGCGAGCTTATCCTCGCCAGGTCCGGCGCCTCCGGGAGCAAGGAGTCAGAAAAGCCGGTGCCTCAGCACGCCTAACTCAAGCACTACCAACGGACATACATAACGGCGGCGCGCCATAACCACTATGGCGCGCCGCCCTCGTCTTGTCTTCAGAGACTCTTTCTGCAATGCCCGGCCATGCAAGGCTCGGGAGCATACAATCCTTAAATCTACCTTAATTCTATCTATCTGCCGGAAGCAATACTGTCCGGGGAAATCTTAAATCTGTGCAATCTTTTTTACTCAGCTGTACCTTTGTGTCTGTGATGCAAAGATACGAGGCTCCGGGCTTGTGTATGTATGAGATTCTCGCCAATCAGGATAAATTTTGTTGCATGACCGGAAATTGATACCATAAGCATCATTTCTCTGCCCGCTTCATCACATCTCTGACGGCCAGCGAGGCAAGAGTGAGGCCGAAGACCGCCGTGATGTGCATCAGCGAGCCGTTGGTGACAGCCTTGTTGAAGGTCATGGAGCCGTCGCTGACCTCGCCCGCGGGCAGATAGCCGGGATGCTGGGCAACGAGCTCGTCAGAATACACGCACGTGAACTTGCGCGAGGGCATCAGCCCCGACTTCTTGAAACGGCGCCTGAGCGCGGCGGCGAGCGGACACCCCTTGACCTTCCAGAACTCGGCCGTGGAGATGCGCGAGGGGTCGGTCTTGAGCGCGGCGCCCATCGAGGAGTAGAATCTGACCGGGACGCCTTCCTTGGCCGAGAGGGCCATGGCGCGGGTGGCCTCGAGTATGAGGTGGGCCTTGTCGGCGAGCGAGTCTATGCAGTCGAAGATGTAGGCCCAGCGCGTGAGGTCGTACCCGGCCGAGGTCTCGGGTGTGTAGAGCCCGCGGATGGGCGTGACGCGTATGCCGGGGTTGATGTCCCTGAGCCTTTCAGCCACGACCTCGGCCTTGGGACGGCCCAGGGTGGAGGCGAGGGCGGGCATCTGGCGGTTGATGTTGGTGGGGGCGACGTCGTCGGCATCGACGAGGGTGATGTCTGCAAATCCGGTGCGGGCGAGGGCCTCGGCTGTCCATGCGCCGACGCCGCCGACGCCGAAGATTATCACCGGCAGCCTTTCCATCAGCCCGAGGGCTTCGTGGCCGGTGAGGCGAGCGGTGCGGTCGAATATGATGTTTCTTTCCATACGGTGTGCAAGGAGGGCAAGAGCGAGGAGGTGATGATGATGGTGGTGGTGGGGCGGGATAAAAAAAGAAAGGCTCAGTCGGCCTTTCCCAGAAGTTGTTTCAGACGGTCCCAGATAGACGCGGGCCGGTCGTGGTCGTCCATGCGGATATGCACGTGGACCTCGGAGTCTTCCTTTCCGAGAAAGATGATGGACGAGTGCAGCACTATGGCCAGAAACCGCTCGAACTCCACAATCTGGCATATCCTGGACAGAGGGATGCTTGCGAACGGCGATTTTGGGTCCACACTGCCTATGTAGAGGCTGTCCTCGTCGATGAAGATGCCGTGGTTCTCGGCGGCATAGTCAAAGAGGAGAGAGATGTCGAGTTCGTCGGCGCTTTTCGGAGGCTGGCGGTATTGCTTGTAAAGCTGCTGGATGACTTTCTTTGTGACCATTTTCTCACTGTCTGATAAGGTCCGGAGCCACTGGGCTCTGAATGGATGAATAGGTTGGGTAGCGAAGGTGCGATGGATTCTCTTTGGCGGCGCAGGCGGGAGAGTCTTCCCTGCCTTACTGTATCTATAACACATCCGGCGTCGATAATGTTGTGCCGGGCCATGGTCTTTTTTGACCCGAGAACCCCCCGGGGGAGCAAATCATCGGGGAGAGTAAAAATCCGGCGGCGGGCTCCGCGGCCCGCAAGGGGCCGTCGGTGAGCGCCGCCGCCGGATTTCAGACGGTCAATGTCAGCGGGCTCAGGCAAGGAAGCCGAGGAGCACGCCGGCGGCTACGGCCGAGCCAATGACACCGGCCACGTTGGGGCCCATGGCGTGCATGAGCAGGTAGTTGGAGGGGTCGTACTCGAGACCGAGGTTGTTGGAGATGCGGGCCGACATTGGCACGGCAGAGACGCCTGCGTTGCCGATGAGGGGGTTGATCTTCTTGCCGGCGGGGAGCACGAGGTTGAAGAGCTTGACGAAGAGCACACCGCTCGAGGAGGCTATCACGAAGGCCATGAAGCCGAGCAGGAAGATGCGGATGGTCTCCGAGGTCAGGAACTCCGAGGCCTGTGTGGAGGCGCCCACGGTCATGCCCAGGAGGATGGTGACGATGTCTGTGAGGGCGTTGCTCGCGGTCTTGGCCAGGCGGTTGGTGACGCCGCACTCGCGCAGGAGGTTGCCGAAGAAGAGCATACCGAGCAGGGGTATGCCGGAGGGCACCACAAAGCAGGTGAGTATCATGCCCACGATGGGGAATATGATCTTCTCGTTCTGCGAGACGGCGCGCGCGGGCTTCATCTTGATGAGGCGCTCGTTCTTGGTGGTGAAGAGGCGCATCAGAGGCGGCTGTATCACGGGCACGAGAGCCATGTAGGAGTAGGCCGACACGGCTATGGCGCCCATGAGGTTGGGAGCGAGCTTGCTGGAGAGGAAGATGGCGGTGGGGCCGTCGGCGCCGCCGATGATGGCGATGGCGCCGGCCTGGTCTGGCGCGAAGCCGAGCAGGAGGGCCACCATGTAGGCGCCGAAGATGCCGAACTGGGCGGCGGCTCCGATGAGCATCAGCTTCGGGTTGGCTATCAGGGCCGAGAAGTCGGTCATGGCGCCGATGCCGAGGAAGATGAGGGGGGGATACCATCCCGCGCTCACGCCGTTGTAGAGGATGTTGAGCACCGAGCCCTCCTCATAGATGCCTATCTCGAGGCCGGCTGTGGTGTTGAAGGGGATATTGCCTATCAGGATGCCGAAGCCGATAGGCACAAGCAGCATGGGCTCGAAGTTCTTCTTGATGGCGAGCCATATGAAGAACAGGCCCACCGCAAGCATCACCAGGTGCTCCCATGTGGCGTTGTAGAATCCTGTCAGATGCCAGAATTCCTGGAGGTTCTGGAGTATGAAATCGCTGAATGTCATGGTTTGGATTGACGGACAGTTTAGGGTATGGACAGGATTACTCAAGCGTTATGAGGACGGCGCCGTCCAGAACGCTGTCTCCTACGTTGACGTTGATGGCTGCGACACGGCCGTCCTGGCCTGCATGGATGGCGTTCTCCATCTTCATGGCCTCGAGGATGAGGACTGTGTCCGAGGCCTTGACGGTGTCGCCGACCTTGACGGGGATGCTCATCACCACGCCGGGCAGGGGAGCCTTGACCTGATAGCCTGCCGCGGCGGCCTGGGGCCTGGATATCACCTTGGCGCCTGTGTCGGTGCGGGGCGCGGCGGAGGGGCGGGGCTTCTGGATGACGGTGACAGGCTTCTGGGACTTCTCGAGCTCTACCTTGTAGGGCATACCGTTGACTTCCACCTTGGCGACATTGTCTTCTATGTCGCCCACCTTGACGGTGTAGAGGCTGCCGTTGATGCGATATTTATATTCTTTCATTACTGTCTGATGGATTGGGGGGAGGTGTTGTTCTTGATGTGTGATGGATGGTGAGAGAGGCTCAGCGCTTGGGGAGTTCGCGGAGCGAGTAGATCTTGGAGCTCCAGGGCGAGTAGGAGCGGCGGACCTTGTTGATGGTCAGCACGGTGTTCTCCTTGTCGTGGGCCTCGAGGTGGTCCTTGAGGGCCATAGAGATGGCGGCGATGACCTCGCCCGAGTCGTGCTCTACCTTCTTGGCGGGGATAGAGTGGTCTTCGAGGGCCTTGGCCTTGCGGCGCTGAGAGGCTCGCGCTCCGATCATGTTGATGATGTTGAAGCACAGCGCCAGCACGAGCAGGGCCGAGAATACGATGGCCATGGCCATCACAGCCATGCCGAAGCCGTTCTCGTCCTGGGCGGCGAACATATCCACCTTGGAGTTGGTGCTCTTGATGATGTTGTTGCTCGAGGGGGTGATGTACTTGCTGTCCGAGCCGTCGCGCACCTCCCAGTCTTCGGGATTGCCTGTGCCGCCGATGCCGTCTGCCTTGCGGGCATAGGACTGTCCGGGCAGGAGCGAGGCGGGGACAATCACCTCGTCTATCAGGCTCTTGCCGTCGGCGTCATAGATGGCTATGTAGTTGTCCTGGCCGGGGGTGAGGCGGAAGTTCATGTGGAATGTGCCCTTGTTGGGCTCGCCGTCGGCCCAGAAGAGGATGTGCTGGCGCGTGGGTATCTCGGTGTTCACGTCGCCTAAGGGCACGGGATAGAGCGTGGGATTGGTGGAGTCGTTGGTGAGGTAGACGCTCGATATCTCCAGGGGGCCGAAGGTGGAGTTGAACAGCTCGACCCATGCCGAGTACTGTCCGAAGTCGTCCACGACGCTCGAGGAGGCGTTGGCCACCATCACCTCGTTGATTCGCAGTCCACGCCTTCCCTGGGCGGTGATGGCGCCGATGCCGGCCACCACGGCCAGAATGAGGATGATGATTCTTTGTCTCATTTTCTTGCTTTGGCCCGCAGGCGGGCGCGGGCTCCGGGGCCCGCCGCCCACACTGCGGAAGTTGTGAATGTCAGAGGGGGATGTTGCCGTGCTTCTTGGCGGGGTTGACCACCTTCTTGGTGGCGAGCTGCTGGAGAGCGCGTATCACGCGGAAGCGGGTGTTGCGGGGCTCGATGACGTCGTCGATGTAGCCGTAGCGGGCCGCGTTGTAGGGGTTGCAGAAGAGCTTGTTGTACTCCTCCTCCTTCTCCTGGAGCACCTTGGCGGGGTCTTCGGAGGCCTTGGCTTCCTTGGCATAGAGCACCTCTACGGCGCCGGCGCCGCCCATGACGGCAATCTCGGCGGTGGGCCATGCATAGTTCATGTCGCCGCGGAGCTGCTTGCAGGACATCACGATGTGTGAGCCGCCATAGCTCTTGCGCAGGGTGACGGTCACCTTGGGCACAGTGGCCTCGCCGTAGGCATAGAGCAGCTTGGCGCCGTGGAGGATGACGCCGTTGTACTCCTGGCCTGTGCCGGGGAGGAAGCCGGGGACGTCAACGAGTGTCACCAGAGGTATGTTGAAGGCGTCGCAGAAGCGCACGAAGCGGGCGCCTTTGCGCGAGGCGTTGCTGTCGAGGACGCCGGCGAGATACTTGGGCTGGTTGGCCACGATGCCGACGGCCTGGCCGTTGAAGCGGGCAAAGCCTATGATGAGGTTCTTGGCATAGTCGCGCTGTATCTCGAGGAATTCGCCGTTGTCGATGATGGCGCCTATCACCTCGTACATATCGTAGGGACGGTTGGGCGACTCGGGCACAATCTCGTTGAGCGAGTCCTCGAGGCGGTCTATGGGGTCGTTGCACTCCACCATGGGGGGCTCCTCGAGGTTGTTCTGGGGTATGTAGCTGAAGAGCTTGCGGATGATGGAGAGGGTCTCCTCGCCGTCCTCGGCCGCGAAGTGTGCCACGCCGCTCTTGACAGCGTGTACCGACGCGCCGCCGAGAGCCTCCTGGGTGACGTCCTCGCCGGTGACGGTCTTGACCACCTTGGGACCTGTGAGGAACATATAGGAGATGCCCTTGGTCATGATGGTGAAGTCTGTAAGGGCGGGAGAATACACGGCGCCGCCGGCACAGGGGCCGAGGATGGCCGATATCTGGGGGATGACGCCCGAGGCAAGGATGTTGCGCTGGAATATCTCGGCATAGCCTGCGAGGGCGTTGATGCCCTCCTGGATGCGGGCGCCGCCCGAGTCGTTGAGGCCGATGACGGGCGCGCCCATCTTCATGGCCATGTCCATGATCTTGCATATCTTGAGGGCCATGGTCTCGCTGAGCGAGCCGCCGAAGACGGTGAAGTCCTGTGCGAAGACATATACCAGGCGGCCCTCGATGGTGCCGTAGCCGGTGACGACGCCGTCGCCGAGATAGCTCTTCTTGTCCTGGCCGAAGTTGTAGCAGCGGTGGCGGACAAACATATCGATTTCCTCGAACGAACCCTCGTCGAGAAGTTGTGCTATGCGCTCGCGGGCGGTATACTTGCCGCGCTCGTGCTGCTTCTGGATGGCCTTTTCGCCACCGCCGAGGCGAGCCTCTTCGCGCAGGGCTATAAGCTCTTTTACTTTGTCAAGCTGGGTGCTCATGTATGGGTGAGTTGGGGGATAGTGGTTTTGCGATGTGTAGAGAGATATATCACTTCTTGGCGGGGTCCTCGCAGAGCTCTATGAGGGTGCCGCAGGTGCTCTTGGGGTGGAGGAAGGCGATGTCGAGGCCCTCGGCGCCCTTGCGGGGAGCCTTGTCGATGAGGGCACAGCCCTTCTCCGACATCTCGGCCAGGCCGTTGGCCACACCGTCGGTGATGTTGAAGGCGATGTGCTGGATGCCGCCGCGGCCGTTGTTGCCTGCGATGAACTTGCAGATGGCGCTCTCGGGTGCGGTGCCCTCGAGAAGCTCTATCTTGGTCTGGCCCACCTTGAAGAATGCGGTGCGCACCTTCTGGTCTGCCACTTCTTCGATGGCGAAGCACTTGAGGCCGAGGGTCTCCTCGTAAAACTTGATAGCCTCTTCGAGATTGGGGACGGCGATGCCGATGTGTTCGATATGCGAGATATCCATGGTTGAAAATTTTGGGTATAACGGGTTTATATTTCTGTTTACGGTGTCGCTAAGGCTCAAAGACAGAGAGCCGAGGCCCGCGTTTCAAGCCAAGGGCAAAGTTAGTCATAATAATTGTAATCGCCAAAAAAACATCTCCCCTATGAGGGTCAGAGTCCGGGCTCTCGCGCGGCCGGGCGCGGATGGGGCACCGCGATAAAAAAAAGAAGCCTCCCCGCGCTCCTCTTGGACAGAGGTGTGCGGGGAGGTATGCTTGTATCGGATAGCGGAGCTGAGATATTACTCGGCTACAACCTCGAAGGGAACCTTGACGGTGACGTCGCGGTGGAGGTTGATGACAGCCTCGTAGCTGCCCACTTCCTTGACGGGCTCGATGGCGATGGTCTTGCGGTCTACCTCGTAGCCGAGCTTCTCGAGAGCCTCGGCTATCTGGATAGCGTTGACAGAGCCGAAGATGGTGCCGGTCGACGATGTCTTGGCGCCGATGGTGAGCTTGACGTCCTTGAGCTGCTCGGCCTTGGCCTCGGCCTCGGCCGGGATGCGGGCGGGCGTGTGTGCGCGCGGGCGCGGGGTGTGGTCGGGGACTTTCAGAGAGGAG
>JAIDJD010000392.1 GCA_029052375.1 Duncaniella sp.
TGCTGGTGGTGCTGCTCAGCATCAGCCGCGGATTGCTCAATGCCGCCGAGGATATGTTCAGCCAGAACGACACCGAGACCATGACCATACATGGAGGCTGGGCCCAGAAGCCCTATCACGGCCTCAAGGAAGACCGCGAGATAGCCCTGAAGAAACAGGACCTCCAGCTGTTGGCCAACCGCAACGCCGACATTGTGCGCGGAGTGGCCGCCGAGATAGACGAAGGCTCTGCGACGGTCTCCACCTCGAGAGACTACGTCACCCAGGGCTATCGCGGAGCCTATCCGTCGGCCCTCCGCTCGGACGGCGGCAAGCTTGACCGGGGACGGTTCATCAACGAGGCCGACCTGCGCGAGGGGCGGCGCGTCATAGTGCTGCACAAGGACCACGTAGCTACGCTGTTCGGCGACAAAGACCCCATAGGCAAGCAGGTAGAGCTGAAAGATCGCTCGTTCACCGTGGTGGGCGTCTACACCCACCAGTGGAACCGCACCAACTTTATCCCCTACACCACGGCCCGCGCCCTAGCCGGCAACTCAGACACCATACGCCGTATGCTCGTGTCGCTCAAGAATGTCCACACCATCGAGGACGGAGACAAGGCCGAGGAGAGCTTCCGCCGCACACTCGGAGCCGCACACAGCTTCGCGCCCGACGACCGCAATGCCCTCTGGGTCTGGAACCGCCTCAACCAGCACCTGCGCATGACCTCGGCCATGGGGATGCTCGAGCTCGCCGTCTGGATCATCGGCCTGCTGACGATGCTGTCTGGCATCGTCGGCGTCAGCAACATCATGTTTGTCTCCGTGCGCGAGCGCACCCACGAGATAGGTGTCCGCCGCGCCATAGGCGCCCGCCCCCTCAGCATCCTGCGCCAGATAATGTTTGAGAGCGTGGCCATCACTACGCTCTTCGGATACATAGGCATAGTCCTCGGCATCATGGCGGCCTCGGCCATCGGCGCAATGGTGCCCGACAGCGAGCCGAGGATGCTCCTCGACCCCTCAATCTCCATAGGCATGGCCCTGGAGCTTACAGTGGTCCTCATCGCAGCGGGTGCCCTCGCCGGGCTGTTTCCCGCCATCAAATCATTGAAAATCAAACCAGTCGAAGCCCTGCGCGACGAGTAGACCGTAAGCCGACGATATGAAGCTGACCATCTTCGACATAGACAACTGGCGCGAGATAGGCGCCACGCTGGCCCAGAACAAGACCCGCACCTTCATGACGGGCTTCGGCATCTTCTGGGGCACGGCCATACTCGCCCTGCTCATAGGCGGCGCGGAGGGCCTCAAACACTTCATGAGCCGCAACTTCGAGGGATTCGCCACAAATGCCTCGGTCATCTTCCCCGGCAAGACATCGCTCCCCTATGCTGGGTTCGACAAGGGGCGCCCCCTCGACATGAATATTCAGGACGTGGCCGACATCCGCCGCGCCATCCCGCTGATAGAGAGCTCGTCGGCCGTGAATGCCATGATGGTCAACGCGGTCTGGAAGGACAAGAAGTCGAGCGTGCAGCTCAGCGGCATAGAGCCCGACTACTCGCGCATCTTCGAGCCTGTGGTCTATCACGGCCGCTTCATCAACAGCGCCGACGACCTCAACGCGCGCAAGGTCTGCGTCATAGGCCTCGAGGCTGCCCGCGAGCTCTTCGGCAATCCCGCCGAAGCCACCGGCAAGGAGGTCGAGGTCAATGGCATATATTACAAGGTGGTCGGAGTGGCCGGACAGACCAACGAGATCAACATCGGAGCCAAGATGGACCAGTCGCTCTTCATCCCCAACCCCACCATGCGCCGATGCTACAACCTCGGGCGCAACGTGGACTTCTTCATGATGACAGTCGTCCCCGGCCACACGCCCGCCGAGATAGAGCCCCAGCTGCGCCGCATCATAGCCTCCAACCATCCCATAGACCCTGCGGACACCTCGGCCTTCTTCTACTTCGACATCTCCGAACAGTTCAAGATGGTGGACAGCCTGTTCATGGGCATCAGCTTCCTGGCGCTCTTCGTGGGCGCAGGCACCCTCCTGTCGGGCGTCATCGGCGTGGGCAACATAATGTGGATCATCGTGCGCGAGCGCACCCACGAGATAGGCATCCGCCGCGCCCTCGGCGCCAAGCCGCGCGACATCATCATCCAGATTCTGTCAGAGAGCTCGGTGCTCACCGTCGTCGGAGGCCTCGGCGGCATAGTCCTCGCCGTCCTCATCCTCGGCGCGGTGGAGTTTGCCACCGCTCAGGGGGGCAACCCGCTGAGTATGCAGCTCTCCATAGGCCAGGCCTCGGGCATCCTGTTCACCTTCCTCATCCTGGGCACGGCGGCCGGTATCATACCTGCCGTCAAGGCCATGCGCATCAAGCCTATCGAGGCTCTGAACGACCGCAACTGACTCCGTAAAGCAAACAGTAACCCCATCACATAAATGAAAAAGTTCATCAGGATATTCATCTGGGTCCTCGCCATAGGGCTCTTTGCAGGCACCTTTGTCTATCTCTACCTCCACTCGCGCCCCAAGGAGGTGACGTACGAGACGGTCTCTCCTTTCATCACAGACATCAACCGCTCCACCATCCTCACCGGCACCATTGAGCCGCGCGACGAGATTGCCATCAAGCCTCAGGTCTCCGGCATCATAGCCGAGATCAACGTCGAGGAGGGCGACATGGTCAAGGTGGGCGACATCGTGGCCCGCATCAAGATTGTCCCCGACGAGGGCCAGCTCTCATCGGCCACATCGCGCATCGAGCAGGCGCGCATCTCGCTCGCCGACGCCCGCACGCGCCACGAGCGCAACACCCTGCTGCTCGACAAGAAGGTGATAAGCCGCGAGGAGTTTGACACCTCGGCCACACAGCTGGCCCAGGCCGAGGCCGAGCTCCGCGCCGCCGAGGACGCCTATGCCATAGTCAAGGAGGGTGTCTCGCGCACACACGCCACCGAGAGCAATACTCTGGTGCGCTCCACGGTCACCGGCCTCGTGCTCGAGGTTCCCGTCAAGGTGGGCACATCCGTCATCCAGTCCAACACCTTCAACGACGGCACTACCATAGCCACCGTGGCCGACATGAACAACCTGATATTCAAGGGCAAGGTGGACGAGACCGAGGTGGGGCTCCTCTCCCAGGGCCAGAGCATGGACGTCACAATCGGCGCGCTCCCCGACCTCCATATCCCCGCCGTCATAGAGCTCATCTCGCCCAAGGGTGTGCAGAACAACGGCGCCAACACTTTCGAGATCAAGGGCGCGCTCTCCATACCCGACTCGCTCTTTCTCCGCTCGGGCTACAGCGCCAACGCCACCGTCCTCCTCAGCTCG
>JAIDJD010000393.1 GCA_029052375.1 Duncaniella sp.
CCCCCCCCATTTTTTTTTAATGATACGCCGACCACCGCGCTCTACACTCGTAAGATCGTCGGAATCGTAAGATTTGTATACGATACAGAATGAAGACCAAACGACTGATGCTTGCCGCCATCGCGGCCATAGGGCTCGCCCTGCCTTCGGCGGCCGAGACTTATATTCTTGACAAGGCTCAGCGCTACGATACGGTGGCCGGGCACGGATACGACCTCGTCGACGCGCCTGTCTACTATTCGGTCAAGGTGCCTGACGGACGCTATCGCGTGACATTCGAGATCGGAAGTCCCAAAAAGGCGGCCGAGACCACAGTGAGGGCCGAGTCGCGCCGCCTGCTTGTCGAGAACCTCGCCACCCGCAAGGGCGAGACTGTCCGCAAGAGCTTCGTGGTGGACAAGCGCTCGCCTTATATCGACGCCGAGACCAGCGTTCGCCTCAAGCCGCGCGAGAAGGGCAAGCTCGACTGGGACGACCGCCTGACATTCGAGCTCGGAGGCGAGAACCCGGCCGTCAGGTCGATAACCGTAGAGCCTGCCGAAGATGTCACTACCGTCTATCTCTGCGGCAACTCTACTGTGGTAGACCAGGAGGAGGAGCCCTGGGCAAGCTGGGGCCAGATGGTAACCCGATTCTTTGACGACAAGGTGGCCGTGGCCAACTATGCCGAGAGCGGAGAGAGCGCCAATACTTTCATAGCCGCACGCCGTCTGAAACGTGCGCTCAGGGATGCCCGCAAGGGCGACTGGATGTTTGTGGAGTTTGGCCACAACGACCAGAAGCAGAAGGGCCCCGGCAAGGGTGCGTGGTATTCTTATCTCACCTCGCTCAAGACTTTCATCGACGAGGCCAGGCTCAAGGGCGTCAATATTGTGCTCGTGACCCCCACACGCCGCCGTGTGTTTGACGAGTACGGACGCAGTGTCAACACACACGAGGAGTTCCCCGATGCGATGCGATGGATAGCCGAGAAGGAGAATGTGCCTCTCATAGAGCTCAACGGCATGACTGCGCGTCTCTATCAGGCTCGCGGCACCGAGGGGTCGAAGTGTGCTTTTGTCCACTATCCTATGGGCAGCTTCCCCGGCCAGGAGAAGGCTCTCGAGGACAACACCCACTTCAACCCCTACGGCGCATATCAGATAGCAAAGTGTGTCATAGAGGGTATGCGCACGGCCTCGCCCGCTCTCTTCGAGCATATCGTCGACTTCACCGAATACAATCCCTCCGAGCCTGACGACCCCGCGGCATTCAAGTGGGTCCCCGCCCCCGCCGTGGGGCTTGTGAAGCCTGACGGGAATTGAGAATTTAGCATATAGCATTTAGAATTAGCTTCGGAGATACGTCTTTCTGTCAGGACATATCTCCGAAGCTCGGTTTTATGACAGCCCGGCAGGGCTGAATATTGCAATTTGTCGGGTTGTTATAGCAGTGATGCGAGGTCGAAATACATTACCCTCGTATGAAGGTCTTCATCATCATTGTTGAGAAACTGATACCCGTTCTTTATATAGAAGGGAATTGCATTTACATAAGCATCGACTGTAACAAAGCGACAACCTGATTTGTTGTCGGTTATGAAGTATTGCTGGATGAATTCAAGGAGATAGGTGCCTACAGATTCTCCTCTAATCTTGTCTGAAACGCCGAGACGCCGAGACGTCCGATTTTGATAGCAGGGTAGCTTCTTAACCTTTTCTCATTCACAAACTTGTGTTTTCTGAATCGATTGAAGTCTGTTCTGTTCTCGAAGTCTGAAATGGAAATCTTGTCATTTGTCATAGTCAGTCTACCATCATTTTCATGACAGTCTCGAATGATTTGCGTATCTCATCCTTTTTCTCTTGCGAGACTTTGGGCGGATTCTGCATCCTTTCTTCAAACCTTCTGGCATCAGAGCCATAAAGTATGGGAGTTTCTTTTATCGGTCTTGCCATAACTCTGTATGTTTTTCGCAAAGATAGTGATATTTTTGTGAATCACAAATTGATAATTCTCCATTCTCAATTCTCCATTCTCAATTCCTCCCTGATGAATGGGGCAGTGGGTGAGTCTCCGGCGGCTATCTGTGCGGGGGTGCCCTGGGCTATTATCATGCCGCCGTTCTTGCCTCCGCCGGGGCCCATGTCTATGATGTGGTCTGCGGCGCAGATAACGTCGAGGTTGTGCTCGATCACCAGCACGGTGTTGCCCTTGTCGACAAGTCTGTCGAGGACACCGAGGAGCACTCTGATGTCGTCGAAGTGGAGGCCTGTTGTGGGCTCGTCGAGCACGAACAGCGTCTTGCCTGTGTCTCGCCGTGCAAGCTCGGTGGCCAGCTTGACGCGCTGGTTCTCGCCGCCCGAGAGGGTAGACGACGGCTGTCCGAGCTTTATGTATCCGAGGCCTATGTCTTGCATCACCTTGATTTTCGAGAGGATGTTGGGAATGCCCGAGAAGAACTCCACGGCCTGGTTGATGGTCATGTCGAGGACGTCGGCTATCGACTTGCCCTTGAATCGCACCTCGAGGGTCTCGCGGTTGTACCGTTTGCCACCGCAGGTCTCGCACGGCACGAGGACGTCGGGCAGGAAGTTCATCTCTATGGTCTTGTATCCGTTGCCGCCGCAGGTCTCGCATCGTCCGCCGGCCACATTGAACGAGAAACGCCCCGGCTTGTAGCCGCGTATCTTTGCCTCGGGGAGCGAGGCGAAGAGGTCGCGGATGGCTGTGAAGACACCGGTGTATGTGGCCGGGTTGGAGCGCGGCGAGCGTCCGAGGGGCGACTGGTCTACGGTGACCACCTTGTCTATATTCTCCTCTCCCTCGAGGCTCTTGTAGGGGAGGGGTGTCTCGAGCGAGCGGTAGAATCGGTTGGATAGTATCGGCTGAAGGGTTCCGTTGATGAGCGAAGACTTGCCGCTGCCCGACACTCCGGCCACGCACACGAGCTTGCCGAGCGGCAGGCGGAGTGTCACGTCGCGCAGGTTGTGGCCTGTGGCCCCGCGCAGTATGAGGTATTTGCCGTTGCCCTTTCTCGGCTCGCTTGCCGCGGGGACGGTGAGCTGTCCGTTGAGGTAGCGGGCCGTCAGCGTGTCTGTGGCGAGCATCTCGGCGGGCGAGCCTGAGAATACCACCTCGCCGCCCTTGCGTCCGGCCTTGGGCCCTATGTCTACGATATGGTCTGCCTCGAGCATGATGTCCTTGTCGTGCTCTACCACAAGGATAGAGTTAGAGGCGTCTCGCAGATTCTTCAGCGAGTCTATCAGCCTGCGGTTGTCGCGCTGGTGCAGGCCGATGGATGGCTCGTCGAGTATATACATCACATTGACCAGGCGGCTGCCGAGCTGTGTGGCCAGGCGTATGCGCTGGCTCTCGCCGCCCGAGAGGGTGGCCGATGCGCGCCCGAGCTGGAGATAGTCGAGGCCGACATCTACGAGAAACTTGAGCCTGGAGCGTATCTCCTTGAGTATCTCAGCGGCTATGATGCGCTGTGTCGGGGCCATGCGCTCCTCGACTGTGAGGCTCCACTCGTAGAGGTCGGCGATGTCCATGCGGCAGAGGTCGGCGATATTCTTGCCGTCGATGAAGAAGTGCAGGGCCTCGCGTCCGAGCCTGTCGCCGTGACATTCGGGACACTCGCCGCGGGCAAAGAATCCCTCGCTCCAGCGTTTGGCCGCCGCCGAGGCCTCCTCGCCCTGCTGCATCTCTATGTACTTGAC
>JAIDJD010000394.1 GCA_029052375.1 Duncaniella sp.
CCTGGTTAGTGCCTAAACTCTGTCCGGGGATGTCCTTTTTGCGTCTTTTTTCGGTCCTGAATCGAAAGGATTAGATATAAGAAAACCCCGGAACTACTTGATAGTCCGAAGTTTGTCTCGTTAAGTCCGAATTAGTTCGGTAGTACATAGTGGAGCTGGAGGGGTTTGAACCCTCGTCCAAACGTGGAACTAATGAGCTTTCTACATGCTTATTCCCTAATTGGTTTTCGAGTTGCGGCAGGCAAGGGACCACCAACCGCAGCCTTATCCTCTAAGTGTCTCGGCGAGTCTCGAGGCTTCCGTCGCCAAATTCCCGATTTAACTGCACCGCCTTGTCGATCCGTCTCGGGAAAAGGACAATCGGGCGATGTCTCGTCTCTGCAACTGTTGCGGAGATAAAGCTAATCTACTGTTCTTCGATTAAGCAGCGAGAGCGTAGTTGTTTTCGCCATTTGAATTTTTGATGTCTCTGATTTAAGAGTGTGGGCATCATCACTCTGCATGCTTACTCACCACCTCTACACGCTGTCAAAGCCAGTCAGCCCCGTGTGTCGTGCATACGATAGTATGAGCGGTGCAAAGTTAATGTTTTCTTGCGACCAGACAAAGTATTCCGTGCAGTTTAACGTTTGTTAATCATAACATTTACATTGAAACATATTTTGTAGCTTAATTTATGTTAATTTTCGTGTCATATCTATAACAGAACCCCGAAATTGATTACCTTTGTGGTTGCTTTGCGTTTGGCGTGTCCGGACTCGTCCTGCCGGCGGTGCCTGTCTGTCTTACCGAAGCCATGATTATTCTGCCGAAAAACAACCTTAAAACATCTATTGGTAAATTTTAATCTAAACCATGTCTGTATGAATCTCATCCAGAAAATCCCCCTGTGGCTGACGCTGATGTTGGCCATGGTATTCTGCGCTACGCTCAGCGCCCAGGACCTCAAGGTGTCCGGTGTGGTGAGCGACGACCTCGGCGAGCCCCTGATGGGCGCTACCGTAATGCTCAAGGGCACAAGCCAGGGTGTAGCCACCAATCTCGACGGCGAGTTCACCCTCTCGGCTCCCGCCAAGGGCACTCTCGTTATCTCCTACATCGGATGCAAGACCGCTGAGGTGGCCATCAACGGCCGCACCGACCTCAAGGTGGTACTCGAGTCCAACACCGAGATGCTCGAAGAGGTCGTGGCCATCGGCTACGGCACTGTCAAGAAGAAAGACCTCACAGGCGCCGTATCGTCTGTGGCAGGCGCTGAGCTTGTCAAGGTGCCTGTGGCCACTGCCGCACAGGCCCTCCAGGGCAAGGCCGCCGGTCTCAACATCGTCAGCCAGAGCGGCGCTCCCGGCGCTAAGATGAACATCACTGTCCGCGGCGGCGCATCGCTGACCCAGGGCACCGAGCCTCTCTACATCGTGGACGGCTTCCAGATGGACAACGCCCTGGCCAACATCGACGTCAACGACATCGAGACCATCGACGTGCTCAAGGACGCATCTGCCACCGCTATATATGGTGCGCGCGGCTCCAACGGTATCATCGTCATCACCACCAAGAGCGGCTCGAAGGGCAAGACCAAGGTGGACTACAACGCATTCTTCTCCTGGGACCACCTGGCCAAGAAGCTCGACATGAACGACTCTCCTGTCGACTATGCATGGTATCAGTATGAGTTTTCAGAGCTCCAGAAGCGTCAGTCTGGCTACAGCCTCTTCTTTGACGACGGATATGGCACCAGCGAGCCGGACTACAACTCGGGTGCCTACAGCCGTATCCTCGACCGTTACTCAGACAGCTCTGCTGTCGACTGGCAGGACCTCACCTTCGGCGGCCATGCCTTCACCCAGAACCACAACGTGAGCGTCTCCACCGGCACCGAGAAAGTCTCTGTACTCATATCCTACAACCACAACGACCAGGACGGCCTCCTCGCCAACCACGACTACAAGCGCAACTCTATCCGTGCAAAGATGAACGCCGAGCTCTGGAAGGGTGTCAAGCTTGACTTCGGTATGTTCTTCTACCACAACAACACCCACGGAGGCGGCGCCTACTCGGGCATGAAGAGCGTCCTCCTCCAGCCTATCATGGGCGGCACAAGATTCACCCAGGACGAGCTCATTTCGACACAGACACAGCCCATCTACCGCAACGAGGGTCTCGCCGACACCTACAGCGTCAGCAACCCCCTCGTCCAGAACGGCGCTGTGCTCTCTGAAAAGCGCTCGCGCAAGCTCGACATCAACGGCGGCATCACCGTCGACTTCCTCAAGGACTTCCGCTGGCGCACCGCTGTCAACTACGTGACCGGCTGGGACAAGTCGACATCCTTCCAGGATGAGAACTCGCTAAACTACATCCTTTATAAGGATACCGAGGGCATGACAGGCTCTATCGGCAACTCCGAGAAATATTCCTGGCGCGTCAACAACACCCTCACCTGGACCAAGACTCTCAACAAGCTCCACGACCTCACAGTCATGGTAGGCCAGGAGTACTCCTACAACGAGAGCGAGGGCAACGAGATATCGCTCCGCAAGTTCCCCGAGCCCAACCACAAGCTCGACGACATCTCCAAGGCTGAGGTTTCGGCCAAGAAGACCAGCCACTCCAACGGCAATATGCTCTCGTTCTTCGGCCGTGTCAACTACTCGTTCGACAACCGCTACCTCCTCACCGCTACATTCCGTGCCGACGGCAGCTCTAAGTTTGCCAAAGGCAACAAGTGGGGCTACTTCCCCTCTGTTTCAGGCGCATGGCGTGTGAGCCAGGAGAAGTTCTGGACAGAGAACGGTGTCTCCAACTGGTTCCAGAACCTCAAGTTCCGCATCGGCTACGGTGTCACCGGCAACTGCGACATCGCATCCAATATGTATGCCACAACACTCTCGCAGACCACTTACCCGATGGACAACGAGGAGTTTGACATGGCATTCACAACCGACGCTACCCTCGGCAATCCCAAGCTCAAGTGGGAGACCCTCCACGCCACCAACGTCGGCCTCGACCTGGGTATGTTCAACAACCGCGTCAACCTCTCGGTAGAGTGGTACAACAACCAGATCTCCGATATGCTCATGCTCTGCACCATTCCCTCCTCTACCGGCTATACCAAGCAGTATCAGAACATCGGCAAGATGCGCAACCGCGGCTGGGAGTTCCAGCTCAACACCGTCAACGTCGTTGCCGGCGGCTTCCAGTGGACATCCTCGCTCAATATGTCGTTCAACAAGTCCAAGGTGCTCTCGCTCGAGGGTGAGGTGAAGCAGAAGACCTTCTCGGCCGGCGACAACCGCTCAGGCTCTGTCAACTACTATGCAGTCGTTGGCCACGGCCTCGGCGATATGTACGGCTACAAGTATGAGGGCATCTACACCACCGACGACTTTGACGAGCTCCCCGACGGCACATGGCAGCTCAAGGACGGTGTCGTGAAGCCCGAGAACGGCAAGACCCCCCAGCCCGGCGACATCAAGTTTGCCGCAGACAACGAGGAGGGCGACCAGTTCACCAAGCAGGCTGTCAAGATCGGCAACGGTACACCCGACTTCTTCGGCGGTTTCTCCAACCAGTTCACCTACAAGGGCTTCGACCTCAACGTCTTCATGAAGTTCTCCGTAGGCAACGACGTCTACAACGCCACCAAGCACTCCATGAGCCCCTACGCTCCCTTCGAGAACGCACCCAAGGAGTTCTCTGACAACTACTACCGCCTCGTCGATCCCGCCACCGGTCTCAAGGCCACCAGCCTTGCCCGCCTGCGCGAGCTCAACCCCGACGAGAACGCCCGCACATGGAGCCTCACAGAGAACAACGCCAGCTACATCACCTATCCCTCCTCCTACTTCGTAGAGGACGGCTCGTACCTGCGTCTGGCCCAGGTGACCCTCGGCTACACCTTCCCCCAGAAGTGGATGAAGAAGGCCCTCATCCAGAACCTCCGCATCTACTTCACAGCCAACAACCTCTGCACCATCACAGGCTACTCGGGCTACGACCCCGACGCATCGTCCAAGAACGACGACGTCATCTGTACCCCCGGCTACGACTCTTCGGCCTATCCCATGTCCCGCAGCTATGTAGCCGGCATCAACCTCACCTTCTAATCACCACTGAACAGCAATTATGACCAAATCATATATCACCCGCGCCGCCAAGAGCCTCCTCGTGGCCCTTGCCGTGGCCGGCGGAGCCTCGATGACGCTCACATCCTGCGAGGAAACCCTCGAGCGCCCCTCGTTCACTGCTGACGACGTCGACTACGTATTCTCCGATGTCGCCAAGGCCGACCTCTATGTCAAGGGCGTCTACCGCTACTTCTGCCTCGAAGAGCTCTTCCGTGCCGGCAACACCGGCGACTGCGTCACCACCGCCAACGAAGACGCCTTCACACAGGCCAATATGCAGCGCGCCAGCTACAACTACGACCCCTACCGTCCCTGGGTGTTCGGCGACGTCTACCGCGAGAGCTACAACGCCATCGAGAGCTGCAACCTCGGCATCAAGCGCATCAATATGCTCCCCGAGAGCCCCAAGCGCAACGCCCTCATAGCTGAGCTCTACGTGCTCCGCGCATTCGCCTACCACAACCTGATCCGCTTCCTCGGCGACGTCCCCACCCAGTGGAAGCCTATGGAAGACTGCTCGATGGACGACCCCGACGTGCTCTATCCCGTGCGCCAGGACCGCGACGCCATCTACGACCGCATCATCCAGGACATGGTAGACCACGTCAACGACCTCCCCTGGCAGAGCCAGAACCCCTACGTGACCAACGAGCGCCTCACCCGCAACGCAGGCCTCGGCGTCATGGCCCGCATCTGTCTCCACGCCGCCGGCTACTCCCTGCGCTGGAACCTCGAGACCAACGACCCCTCAACCCTCAAGCTGTCTCGCCGCCCCGACGCCGCCCGCGTCCAGGAAATCTACCGCATAGCCGACCAGGCCCTCGCCGATGTCATAAACAAGGGTGAGAACCACCTCATCCAGGACACCCCTGAGGAGAGCGGCTTCATGAACCTCTTCCGCAACTTCACCGGCGGCAACTACGGCCCGACAGCTCCCGAGATGATGTGGATGATAGCCCAGCAGGGCGAGAAGACCAACTCGCGCCTCGGCAACTACATCGGTGTAACCGGTGCAGGCTCTGGCAGCTTCTTCAACGCCATGAAGGCGCTCCAGGTCAAGCTCCCCACCTACTGGCTGTCGTTCGACCCCCGCGACACCCGCCGCGACGTCACCGCCCCCATGTACACCATCGGACACTCGGGCGACGAAGACATCCACTGCGGCACAACATTCTCTACTGTCATGGGCGGCAAATACCGTGTGCAGTGGGCCCAGGCTCCCTACAACGGCTCTAAGCGCAACATCGACATGGCCATGCTCCGCTACTCTGACATCCTGCTGATGTATGCCGAGACACAGAACTTCCTCAATGGCGGACCTACCGACGCAGCCAAGTCTGCCCTCCTCGAGGTGCGCAAGCGCGCCGGTGTGGGCGACCTCCCCATCCCCTCGGGCCAGGATGCATTCCTCGAGGCTGTGATGCAGGAGCGCCTGTGGGAGCTTGCCGACGAGTTTGTGCTCCGCACCGACCTCGTGCGCACAGGTCTCCTCGACAAGTACATCACAGAGACCAAGGCAGATCTCCGCTCATTGTCAAAGCGCGAAGGCAAATACGCAAATGTCCCCGTCTACCGCATCTACAAGAGGTCTGTAAACGAGGGTGTCTATGGCGACAAGTTCCTCATGCCCGAGTTCTTTGACGTTACAGACCCTGCCGAAATCAGCCTCATCAAGGATATGCCCCGTCCTACCCAGGCCGCCAAGGCAAAACAGATGCGCGACAATGTCAAGAAGATTGTCGAGGCTCATGGATACACCTACAACAACGACTGGTATCCCATCAACCTCTTCCTGTATATCAACCATGACTACAACAACCGCTCGCGTCAGATATGCGGTTCGGTCGTGATCGGCGCATGGGGCCTCGGAGCCACCATCGCTACAAAGCCCGTAGGATTTGCTGAAAACATGAATGCATATCCCGACTGGATCGACGGCGAGAACGGTCTCTTCTTCGGTTACAGCAAGAACAAGAGCGAACTCTCGCCCTTCGCAGGCGACAAGACAGGCCATCCCCTCGTGGACAATCCCCGTCTGACACAGCTCCCCGGATATCCCGGAGCCAAGACAGATTTCTAAATCTCCTATGCTTTCTGTCCGGGGATGCATGGCATCTCCGGCAGAAAGCAATTTAAATCCTATAATTCATTAACCAAAACAAAACTATCATCAACCATTTCTACTCATGAAAAAGACTTTAGCAGTCGCTGCTCTCTGCTGCGCAGCCATGGGAATGAACGCTGAGGTTGTAGCTACCTACGACTTCAACAACACTCCCTCGTTCTTCCCCTACCTCCAGGCTCCCATCCCCGAAGGCATGGGCATCACCGGCAACTTTGACTTCATCCAGAAGGACGGCTCTACCACTCTCGAAGGTGCCGGCCAGTGGAGCGGCGCCAAACTCATGGAAAAGGACGCCGAGGGCGTTTTCGTAACCCAGACCACAGACCTCCGCATCTCGCTTGGCGACGGCTGCATCTACACCAAAGACGCCGCTGACGGCAAGTACAAGTTCGAGGGCGACGAAATAGACTACACCGAACCCTTCATCGGCTGGAACAACGGTGGCCCCACACGCGTCACCTGGATGGCCGGCTGGGGCTCGGAAGACGAGTGGAAAGACGCCAACTACAACGCTTTCAATGCCGAAAACTGGGTATCTACCCGCCACGCTATTCAGTTCAGCCGCAACGACCACTCCGCAACACGCAAGGCTACCTACATCCAGTTCCCCGAGGTGCAGGGCCCGTTCACTGTCACATATTACATCGCATCCGTATCTGACACCAAGCGCAACAAGGAGCAGAAGCTCATGTGCCGCGTAGTACCCGTGGCCAACGACACAGAGATAGAGGAGAAGGCGGCTACTGTCGACGTACCCTACGCTGACATCGCCGACAAGCGTTACTACAAGTATTCCTACAGCTATGACGGCACAGACAAGGTTGCCTTCCGTATCGGCGCAAACGGCGCTGTCATGGCTCTCTTCCACGTTGTTGTCGAGAGCGGTGTATCCGGCATCGAGAACATCATCGCTCCCGTCGAGGACGAGAACGCTCCCGTCTACAACATCATGGGCCAGCGCGTAGGCAAGGACTACAAGGGCATCGTCATCAAGAACGGTGTGAAGTACGTCCAGAAGTAATCCGCACCCCCACGCACTAAACCGATTCACCAAACCTTACAGCGCTCCCCGCGTAGCCCCCGGCCCCGCGGGGAGTTTTTGATACCATCCAAATCACTCCCTTTTTTTATGAAAAAATCACTGACAGCACTGCTGCTCGCCGCCTCTCTCGCCTGCGGCGCAGGCCTCCAGGCACAGGACAAGCTGCTCGCCTTCCCCGGAGCCGTTGGCTTCGGCAGGTACACCACAGGAGGCCGTGGCGGAGAGATATATCATGTGACTAACCTGAACGACTCAGGCGAAGGCTCTCTGCGCGACGCCGTCAGCAGAGGCAACCGCATCGTAGTCTTTGACGTCTGCGGCACCATCAACCTCAAGAGCACCCTCATATTCAAGAGCAACATCACAGTGCTCGGACAGACCGCACCGGGCGAGGGCATCCAGGTCTACGGCAACCGCGTGTCGTTCTCCAACGCCCACAACATCATCGTGCGCCATATGCGTTTCCGCATGGGTATCGGCGGAGACAGCGGCAAGGACTGCTGCGGCACAGCCAATGAGACCCGCGACCAAATCTTCGACCACCTCTCGGTTCTCTGGGGCAGAGATGAGAACTTCTCCATCTCCTCCAACGACAAGAAGAACGGCCCGAAAAACATCACCATCCAGAACTCCATCATCGGACAGGGACTTCAGACCCACTCGTGCGGCGGCCTCATACAGACCGACGGCGGCGTCACCCTCTACCGCAACCTCTATATCGAAAACAAGACCCGAAACCCCAAGGTCAAGGGCCTCAACCAGTATGTCAACAACGTCGTCTACAACTGGGGCAACGGCGGTGGATACATCATGTCTGACTCTGAGGGCGACTCATGGGCCGACATTCAGAACAACTACTTCATCCGCGGCCCATGGAACGGCACAGAACCCTTTGTCCGCGGCATCAAGTCGTTCCGCTACTACGGCGCGGGCAACTATTATGACGACAACCGCAACGGCGTCCTCGACGGCCACCTGATGACCACCGAGGAGACCTGCGGCTCGCAGAACGGCACCGCTCCCTACAGCACATGGATGACCCTCGAAGAGCTCAACGCAGACATCGACCTCTTCAACCAGAACAATCCAGCCACGACACAGTATTGCTGGCCTGTGCAGCACATCGACCCCATCGAGAACATGATGACAGCCGAGGAGGCTCTCCACTGGGTGGAGAACAACGCTGGCGCAAGCCTGCCCGTGCACGACGAGGTGGACAAATACCTTCTTGACGAACTCAAGACATACGGCGACTTCACCCCCACCACACGCGAATGGCGCACCGAGCACATGGACCCCACCAGGATGTTTGTCGGAGGCACCAACAACGGTATCTCATCCGAGAAGCAGCTCCCCCACCAGGGCACCGGCGTCCTCTCTGGCGGCGTCAAGCCCCTGGACACTGACGGCGACGGCATCCCCGACGCATGGGAGATAGCCAACGGACTCAACCCCAACGACCCCTCGGACGCCAAGGCCATAGCCGCGAACGGATATGCCAACATCGAAAACTACGTCTTCACCATCACCGAGGCATATCCCTACATCAAGAAGCCCGTCAGCCTCGCCGTGACGCGCCAGGACAAGACCGAGATAGACCTCTCGTGGGGCCTCAACAACAACACAGACAACGGCTTCATCATCGAGCTCTCGGCCGACAACGGCAACACATGGACCGAAGCCGCCCGCGCGGCCGCAGGAGCCACAACTGCCACCCTTACAGGCCTCGTCCCCAACAGCACCTACAAGGTGCGCGTCCGCGCCTGGAACAGCGACGGCATCTTCTCGGACTACTCTGACGTCGTG
>JAIDJD010000395.1 GCA_029052375.1 Duncaniella sp.
AAGTGACAGACACAGAGGCCATCGAGGGACTGATGGCGGCCATCGCCGGCGAGTTCCCCGAAATCACCACGGTCATCTACGTGGCCAACACCAAGCAGAACGACACTATCGCCGACCTCGACCTCTGCCTCTACAGGGGCAAGCCCTATATCGAGGAAGAGATGGAGGGTCTGCGGTTCCGCGTGGGTCCCAAGTCGTTCTATCAGACCAACTCGCGCCAGGCCTACCACCTCTACAGCGTGGCCCGCGACTTCGCCCGCCTCAAGGGCGGCGAGCTTGTCTACGACCTCTACACAGGCACAGGCACCATAGCCTGCTTCATAGCCCGCGGCGTCAGACACGTGGTGGGCATCGAGTATGTCGAGGACGCCATCCGCGACGCCAAGATCACCGCCGAGGCCAACGGCCTGCAGAACACCGAGTTCTATGCCGGAGACATGAAGGATGTCCTCACAGCCGGCTTCATCGCTGAGCACGGACGCCCCGACGTGATGATAGTAGACCCTCCCCGCGCCGGAATGCACGAGGATGTTGTCAACGTCATCCTCGACGCCGAGCCCGCCCGCATAGTCTATGTCAGCTGCAACCCCGCCACACAGGCCCGCGACCTCGCCCTGCTCCACGCCAAGTATGACGTAGAGGCCATACAGCCCGTAGATATGTTCCCCCACACCCAGCACGTCGAAAACGTGGTGGCCCTAACCCTGAGAAAATAAGAATATCCCCAGCTAAAGCGTCCGAAGGACGCCGATTTACCAGTAACCCCGTACGCCGAAGCAAAGCGGAGGCGTGCGGGGACAAGACATAACCACTGCCTGGCGTCCGCCAGGACGCCGATTTACACACCAACAATGAAAACCTACCGATACAAGACCAGCGGCACCTGCTCTCGCGAGATAGAGATAGACTTTGAGAACGGCAAGATAGAAGACGTACGCTTTGCCGGAGGATGCCACGGCAACCTCCAGGGCATAGGCGCCCTCGTGCGCGGAATGACACCCGGCGAGGTGGTCAGCCGTCTCGAAGGCATTCGTTGCGGCGCCAAAGCCACCTCCTGTCCCGACCAGCTCGCCAAAGCCCTCCGCGCCATCGAGGCAGAGCAGTAACCCGCCAATCCACTGGACAACATCCATCAACCGTATTGCCCGGGAGCACTCCCGGGCAATACGGTTTTGTCATATATCACACCCTTTTTTAAGCGTAACTATTCAGCCAATCGAAGATAATCAGGTCTGTCAGCAATAATTTCAGAATAATCCTCTGATTATCATTGAAATAATAGCGATTTTATTTGCATATGTCAGATAAAATCGCTATCTTTGT
>JAIDJD010000396.1 GCA_029052375.1 Duncaniella sp.
TAATTTTTACTTTTCCCATATTACGTTATCGGTTATTGATGTGAAAGTGTTGCTTTTAATGGACCTTTCAGTCAGTCAGTGGTTGATAGGTAACGGGGATCAGTGGGTAGCGGCAAATGTCTGCACGATGGAGTAGCCAACCTCGTCGATAGCGTAGGTGAGGTTGTCGATCTTGTTGGTGTAGAAGTTGTACGAGATTACGGCGAAGGCACCGGTGGCGATACCGAAGGCGGTGTTGATAAGAGCCTCCGAGATACCGGTAGAGAGCTCGGTCGAGTCAGGTGCGCCGGAAGCGGCGAGGGCCTGGAACGACTTGATCATACCGATCACAGTACCGAGAAGACCGACGAGTGTACCGAGAGTGGTGAGGGTGGCGACGATGGGGAGGTTCTGCTGGAGTGCGGGCATCTGGAGTGCGGTGGCCTCCTCGACAGCCTTCTGGAGGTTGGCGATCTTCTGCTCCTTGGTGAGGACGGTGTTCTTGTCCATCTCCTCGTATGCGGTGAGGGCAGAGTTAACGACGTCGGCTACAACACCCTTCTGCTTCTTGCAGAGGTCCTTTGCACCGGCGATGTTGTTGGCCTGGAGGTTCTTCTTGACACCGGCTACGAACTTCTCGATAGAGCCTTTGCCCTTGGCGGAAGAGAGGGCGATCCAGCGCTCAACAGAGAGGACGATAACGGTGAGGAAGAGAGTCTGGAGGATAGGCACAATGAAGCCGCCCTTGTAGATGGTGCCCCAGAGGTCGATGGGGTGGCCCTCCTCGAAGTGAGACTCATGGCCGAACCAGAAAGTGAAGAGGCAGACTGCCACTACGAGGCAGGCGAGGATCACCAGGAAGGCGTTCTTGATACCGGCAACTTTGTTGCCCTCGGGTTTTGCTGCTCGAGCGGGCTGAGCGGCGGTAGGCTTTTGTTCCATAACTTGGTTTGTTGGTAGTTTTGTTTGGTTTATTTTTTAGAGTTTATCAGTTTTTTTGATTCAAGATACGGCTGAGGCGAGCTTCACAGTGACTGCTGGCTCGCTGTTCGGTGTCAACTGTTTTAGAGTCGCTCTGGGGTCTGCGTTCTGGTCAGGTCGGTGTGGCAGTGGTGGGTGGCGGCTGAGACCTTCTGAGGGCCCTGCCGAGGCCCTTTTCCGGCATTGGTCTTGGAGAATGTTCAAGGGGGGCAGCTTACATGGTACCGATAGTCCTTTCTTGCGTTTCCGGGACGATTTCTAAACGATATTGCAAATTTAATGTGATTTTTCCGTGTATGCAAACCTTTTGGCGCTTTTTTTCACCTGTACATAGCAAAAATCTGCCGCACTCTTGCCGCATCACGATATTTTTGTGAACAATTTGGGGGCTTTGTTTGATTTTTTATTAATGAACACTAACAAGATAGAAGAAAAATAGCTATCTTTGCGCTGCCGTTCGGCCGCCACAAGAGCCGGACTGCCTCCCCGCCCGGGGAGAACTACAAGGTAAAAAAGCACTCCGACCGCTGACAATTCTGTTTTTCCAACGTACAATAATTC
>JAIDJD010000397.1 GCA_029052375.1 Duncaniella sp.
CAACGAGCGATATGTCGCTGATGCCCTTCCCCTCGCTCAAGATGGGCCCGGGCGATTCGGCACGCTCTCACCGCGCCGACGAATACATACTCCTCTCCGAGATAGAGGAAGCCATACCGCAGTATATCAACCTGATAACCTCCCTCAAAACCATCATATGAAACTCTGGAGCAAGGGCTTCGAGCCCGACAAGATGATAGAAGAGTTCACCGTCGGGGCCGACCGTGAGCTTGACCTCCGCCTGGCCCGCTATGACGTGCAAGGCTCAATGGCCCACATCAGGATGCTCGAATCCATCGGCCTGCTCACCTCCGAAGAGCTCGAGGTGCTCCTCAAAGGGCTGGGCGAGATAGCCGAGACCATCGAGCGCGGCGAGTTTGACATAGAGCCGGGCATCGAGGATGTCCACTCACAGGTAGAGTTCATGCTCACAGCCAGACTCGGCGACGTGGGCAAGAAGATACACTCGGGCCGCTCGCGCAACGACCAGGTGCTCGTAGACCTCAAGCTCTTCATGCGCGACGAGCTCAAGAACATAGCCGAGGCCGCGGCCCGCCTCTTCGACACGCTCATAGAGCTGAGCGACAGGCACAAGGATGTGCTGATGCCAGGCTACACCCACCTCCAGGTGGCCATGCCCTCGTCGTTCGGCCTCTGGTTCGGCGCCTACGCCGAGTCGCTCGCCGACGACATGGAGATGCTCGCCGCCGCCTATGCCGTGGCCAACCAGAACCCCCTCGGCTCGGCCGCCGGCTACGGCTCGTCGTTCCCCCTCGACCGCACCATGACCACCCGCCTGCTCGGATTCGCCGACCTCCACTACAACGTAGTGGCCGCACAGATGTCGCGCGGCAAGACCGAGCGCGCCTCCTCGATGGCCATAGCCTCCATAGCCTCTACGCTCGGACACCTCGCCATGGACGTATGTATGTGGATGTGCCAGAACTTCGCCTTCGTGTCCTTCCCCGACGAGCTCACCACAGGCTCGTCCATCATGCCCCACAAGAAAAATCCCGACGTCTTCGAGATAATGCGCGGCAAGTGCAACCGCCTTCAGGCCGTCCCCAACGAGATAGCCCTGCTGACGGCCAACCTCCCCCTCGGCTACAACCGCGACCTGCAGCTGCTCAAGGACATCATCTTCCCCGCCACCACCGAGATGGTCCGGTGTCTCGACATGGCCTCGTTCATGCTCAGGCAGATGCGTGTGCGCGAAGATATCATCGACGACCCCCGCTACGACTATCTCTTCACCGTCGAGGAGGTCAACCGCCTCGTGCTCTCGGGCCTGCCCTTCCGCGAGGCCTACCGCAAGGTGGGCGCCGAGGTCCAGGATGGCACCTACCGCCCCGTCCGCGCCGTCAGCCACACCCACGAAGGCAGCATCGGCAACCTCTGCAACGACCGCATCGCCGCCAAGTTCAACGCCATCCTCGCCCGCATCAAGTAAGAGAGACTTTTTCGCTACATAAAACTTCTATCAGGGACACCGTCGCAGAGAGAGGAAAGATATATCTCGAGGGCGGTGTAGCCTGAATGGAATGGAAATTTGCTTGTAAATGCGAAAAATTGTGGAAAAAGTTTTGCAATTACGAAATTATACTGTACTTTTGCCACTTGTTTTTCAATTTTTAAGGTTTCTAAATTATGTTTAAGGTAAAAGGCAGAGAGGTAAAGAAGCGCTGGATTGTGCTTCTGCTCGCCCTGGCTGTGATAAGCGTGCTGGGGCTCTTGTCTTCCCCGGCGGAAGGCCTCTTCGAGATGACAAATGAGAATCTGTGGGCCAACATGGCCTGGATGATCACCGCCACGATCTTCGTACTGATGATGACCCCCGGGTTGTCATTTTTTTATGGCGGTATGGTTCGTGCCAAGAATGTCATATCCACTATGCTCCAGAGCTTTATAGTGATGGGCGTAGTGAGTGTGATATGGGTGGTGTTCGGCTTCGGACTTGCCTTCGGAAATGACATTTTCCACATCATCGGCAATCCAGTCGACTTCTTCATGTTTGACAACGTGGGGATGACCAATGTCACCGCCCAAGAGAGCGAGCGGGTGGCCATGGAGGAGCTCAACGAGATAGGCTTCGCCACAACGACCATCCCGTTGGCACTGTTCGCTCTTTTTCAGATGAAGTTTGCCATCATCACACCCTCGCTGATAACCGGTTCGTTTGCCGAGCGCGTGCGCTTCTCCGGCTATCTTTTCTTCATGATCTTCTGGGTCATACTTGTCTACTGCCCGTTGGCACACTGCACATGGCACCCCAAAGGTCTGTTCACCATGCTCCACGTACATGACTTTGCCGGAGGCATTGTGGTCCACGCAGCCTCGGGTGTGGCCGCCCTCACCGGTGCACTGTTCTTGGGGCGCCGAGAGGACGTCTCGCACAACAAGCCGGCCAACGTGCCGTTCGTGCTTCTCGGCGCGGCCATGCTCTGGCTCGGATGGTTCGGCTTCAACGGCGGATCGTCTCTCGCAGCCGACGGCATAGCCATAGCGGCATTCCTCAACACCAACACCGCCGCGGCCGTCGCCATGGTCTCGTGGGTTGTGTTCGACTGTCTCCGCGGCCACAAGCCATCGGCTCTCGGAGCCGCCATCGGTGCCGTGATCGGTCTGGTGGCCATCACTCCCTGTGCCGGCTGGGTGACTGTGGGCGAGAGCATCTTCATCTCCTTTGTCACCACACTATGCTGTTTCATGGCCGTGACCTGGAAGAACTCGCGCCAGACATTCGATGACGCCCTCGACGTATTTCCGACACACGGCCTCGGCGGCATTGTCGGGACGGTGTTCACGGGCATTTTCGCATACAGATATTTTGCGAAGGGCGACCCGGACATTATCAGCCACGGCCAGTTTATCCTCAACCACATCCTGGTCATCGCCATCGTGTTTGTCTACACGTTCGTCATGTCATACCTCCTCTATTGGCTGACCGACAAGATGATACCTATGAGGGTCTCGAGACGCAGCGAACGCATCGGCCTTGACATCTCTGAACACGACGAGGAATACAGCTCGGAGACATCCACCGAGCTCGCCGAGGAAATCTCGGACGAGGAATGGTTCAGATCGCTCGAAGAATAATCTCAATCACATATTATCCCCAATGCTCCGGACACGTTGCATTGGGGATAATTGTTGTTTTTCCATCATCTTTTCCATATCTAAAATCTCCGCGCAAATCCCCAATTCTCATTCTCTGTGTTGGGTTTTTCGCAAACTTTGATTAACTTTGCGGTTTGAAAATGTCTCGTTTAACAGATCCATCACACAACACTGTGGAAACAAAGTACATATTCGTCACTGGCGGCGTGGTTTCGTCGCTCGGGAAAGGTATCATTTCATCATCGCTGGCGTGCTTGCTCAAGGCTCGCGGCTACAGAGTGACAATCCAGAAATTCGACCCGTACATCAACATCGACCCGGGCACGCTCAACCCCTACGAGCACGGTGAATGTTACGTCACCGTCGACGGCCATGAGGCCGACCTCGACCTTGGACACTACGAGCGTTTTACAGACATCCGCACGACCCGTGCCAACAACGTCACCACGGGACGCATCTACCAGAGCGTCATCGACAAGGAGCGGCGCGGAGACTACCTGGGCAAGACCGTCCAGATTATCCCCCACATCACCGATGAAATCAAGCGCAACGTCATGGCCCTCGGCAAGACAGGCCGCTTCGACTTTGTCATCACCGAGATAGGCGGCACCGTGGGCGACATCGAGAGCCTACCCTTCCTCGAGGCCGTCCGACAGCTCAGGTGGGAGATGGGAGACGACTGTGTCTGCATCCATCTGACATACGTCCCCTACATCCGTGCGGCCAAGGAGCTGAAGACCAAGCCCACACAGCACTCAGTGAAGCAGCTCCAGCACGTGGGCATACAGCCCGACATCCTCGTGCTCCGCACCGAGCTCGAGATACCCGAGGGCACACTGCGCAAGATAGCCCAGTTCTGCAACGTCTCTGCCGACGCCGTGGTCCAGAGCGTCGACGCCCCGAGCATCTACGAGGTGCCGCTGATGATGCACGCCCAGGGGCTCGACACCGCCGTGCTCCGCAAGACGGGCATACAGCCCTGCGGCGAGCCTGACATGAGCGCCTGGCGCGGATTTCTCGACAGGATGGCCTCGGCCTCGGGGAGCGTCACCATAGGCCTCGTGGGCAAGTATGTCGAGCTGCAGGACGCATACAAATCGATAAACGAGGCTCTCTTCCAGGCCGCCACATACTGCGGGCGCAAGCTCGACCTCCGGTACATACACTCGGAGAAGGTGACGGAGGGGAACGCCGGCGAGATGCTAGCCGGGATGGACGGCGTCGTGGTGGCCCCGGGCTTCGGCCAGAGGGGCATCGAGGGCAAGTTCGCCGCCCTCAAGTGGTGCAGGACACACGACATCCCCACCTTCGGCATCTGTCTCGGTATGCAGTGTATGGTGATAGAGTTTGCGCGCAATGTCCTCGGGCTTGCCGACGCCAACTCCACAGAGATGGACCCCGCCACGCCGCACAACGTCATAGACCTGATGGAAGACCAGAAGTGCATCCACAACATGGGCGGCACCATGCGTCTCGGAGCCTATGACTGCCGCCTGGCCGAGGGCTCGCACGCGGCCAAGGCATACGGCAAGACCCTCGTGAGCGAGCGCCACCGCCACCGCTTCGAGTTCAACAACCGCTACCGCGCCGGATTCGAGGCCGCCGGGATGAAGTGTGTCGGCGAGAATCCCGACACCAGGCTGACCGAGGTGGTCGAGATGCCGGACCACCGCTGGTACATAGGCACACAGTACCACCCCGAATACTCGTCGACGGTGCTGAACCCCTCGCCCCTCTTCCTCGACTTCATTAAGGCCGCCATAGACTACGGCGAGTATAAACAATGGGAGAACTGAGAATTAAAGACAATACAGCTCCCGGCCACCGGCCGCGGGCAATACACTAACCCCAAAACAAACACAAAAACCGAGTCCGGAGAGACTCGCACAATCAAGCAATGGACAAAAACACCTTCACAGGACTTCTGCTGATGGCCCTCGTGTTCTTTGGCTTCACCTGGCTCAACCGTCCCTCGGCCGAAGAACTTGAACGGCGCCGCGCCGAGGCCGAACGCATCGAAGCCGAGGCCCGCGCCAAGTCGGCCCAGCCCGCCCTGCTCACACTCGACTCCATCACCCCCGCCGAACGGGCCACTGTGGCCGCCACCATCCGGCAGCTCGGCTCCACCGACACCATCTCTGGTGTGAGCCGTCTCAAGGTGGGCGACGTAGACCTCACCGCAAGCGAGTCCGGCATCGTCTCCGGCACCATCCGCACCACCGCCGGCATAGTCCCCGCCGACTCCATACTCGACAACAACATCTCAGGCTTCAGGCCCGAGACAGCATCCCAGGCCCTCGCGGCCCTGCGCGAATCCATGCAGACCGCCGTCCGCTACCGCGGATTTGCCCGCCACCTCTCCGGCGACAGCTCGGCCGTCACCCTCCGCAACAAGTATCTCACCCTCGAGATATCAAACAAGGGCGGCATCATCTCCAAGGCCACCCTCAACGACTATCTCAGCTACGACTCGACCGCCGTCACCCTCATGGCGCCCGAGACAGACCTCTACAGCTTCACCCTCACCTCGGCCAACCAGCGCTTCGACACCTCTGAGTTCTTCTTCGAGCCCGAGGAGGTGACAGACACCACCGTCACCATGATGCTGCGCCTCGGCGACGGCGCCGCGTGGGGTCTGCGCTACACCCTGCGCCCCGACTCTTACCTCGTGGACATGGACGTGGTGCAGACAGGCATGGAGGCAGTCATCCCCACCTCCGTGGCCACCATGGACCTGACCTGGCGCCAGAAGATGCGCCGTCTCGAGGGCGGACGCGTCTTCGAGGAGCGCAACTCGGCCCTCTACTATATGTATCCCGACGGCGACGTCAAGAACCTCAGCGAGGGCAAGAACGAGAAGAAGGAGCTGACAGAGCGCCTCAAGTGGGTGAGCTGCAAGAACCAGTTCTTCTCGGCCGTGCTGATGGCCCGCGGCAACTTCGCCGCCGCAAACCTCGACTCCAGAGTGCTCGAGAGCGACCCCGACTACATCAAGGCCATGGCCATGGACCTCACCGTCGACTACTCGTCGGCGCTGGCCAACCCCGCCTCGTTCGTCTTCTACCTCGGCCCCAACTCGTACCCCTTGATGAAGGGCGTGCAGACCGGGATATTCCCCGACGAGGATATGCACCTCACAGACATGATACCTCTGGGATGGTGGGCCTTCCGCTGGATCAACACCCTCATCATCATCCCGGTGTTCTCGTTCCTCGGCTCGTTCATATCCAACTACGGCATCATCATCCTGCTGCTCACCATCTTCATCAAGCTCATACTCTATCCCTTCACCTACAAGAGCCTCATCTCTCAGGCCAAGATGCGCCTGCTGGCTCCTGAAATCAAGGCCCTCGAGCAGAAGTATCCCGGCCAGGAGAACGCCATGAAGCGCCAGCAGGAGAGCATGGCCCTCTACTCGCGCGCCGGGGCCAACCCGATGTCGGGATGCCTGCCCATGCTGCTGCAGATGCCCGTGCTCATAGCGATGTTCTGGTTCTTCCCCTCGGCCATAGAGCTGAGAGGCGAGTCGTTCCTCTGGGCCAAGGACCTCGCGGCCCCCGACGCCATCATATCATGGACCGCCAACATCCCCTTCATATCCTCGACATTCGGCAACCACATCAGCCTCTTCTGCCTCCTGATGACGGCCACCAACATCCTCTACACCTACAACACCCAGCAGAGCCAGGGCACATCGATGCCCGGCATGAAGTGGATGATGTACATGATGCCGCTGATGTTCCTCTTCATCTTCAACAACTATGCCGCCGGCCTCAGCTACTACTACTTCCTGTCGCTGCTCATCACCATCATCCTCACCTACACCTTCCGCCACGTAGTCTCTGAGGAGAAGATGCGCGCCAAGATGGCCGAGCAGGCCAAGAAGCCCAAGAAGAAGGGCTGGATGGCCTCAAAGCTCGAGGAGATGCAGAAACAGCAGGAGGCCATGCTCCGCGAGCAACAGCGCCGCCAGGGCAAGGGCAAGCGCTGACACCGAGCGCGCCTGCCCCACTCCTCACAGACAATCCCTGCCCGAGATGACTCTCCGCACCCTCATAATCACCGCCGCCGGCGTCCTCCAGGCCCTCTCGGCCCGGAGCGCCGACGTCGTGCTCTCCGGACCGGTGGACGCCGCCGCGCTCCACGCCGTGGCCACGTCCGGACAGACCATAGGCACCCTCGACCTCTCCGGGGCCGTAATCACGGCCTATGACGGCCCGCGCCTGGCGGCCAACGTCGCCCACTCGCCCGCCAACACCCTGCCGGCCTACGTGCTCAGCGGGCTCAAGGCCACCCATGTCCTGCTCCCCGAAGGGCTCAAGGCCATAGCCGACGGCGCGCTGATGGGCTCGGACATCGAGAAGATAGACATCCCGGCCTCGTGCGACTCGATAGGCATGGGCGCTTTCGCCTCATGCACACGGCTGAGGGCCGTCACGCTCCCGCCGTCGGCCAGACGCCTCGGGAGCCACATCTTCTCAGGATGCACCTCGCTCTCATCGGCCTCGGCCATGGGCGCCGAGGTCCCCGAAGCCGCCTTTGCCGGATGCACCTCGCTCGCCGAGGTGACGCTCGGCCCGGGGGTCAGGACCATCGGCAAGAACGCCTTCCGCGGATGCGAGGCTCTCGGCTCGGCCGCCTTCCCGGCGTCCCTGACGGCTATCGGCGACGGAGCCTTCGGCAACAGCGGTCTCGAGCGGGCCGACCTGTCACGATGCACGTCGCTCAGAACCATAGGCACAGAGGCCTTCGCCTGCTGTCCCTCGCTTGTCTCGGCCGCCCTGCCCGCCTCGGCCTCAGACATCGGGACGGCCCTCTTCTTCGACTGCACCTCGCTCGCCGAGGTGACTCTGCCCGCAGGGCTCGCCTCCATACCGGCCCTCACCCTCAAAGGCGCGCAGAGCCTGCGCGACGCCTCGCGCCTCATACCCGGAGGCGTGGAGCAGATAGGCACTATGGCCTTCTGCGGAATGTCCGGGACAACCACCTTGAAACTCCCCGACGCCCTCGCCGGCATATCGGACGAGGCATTCTCAGGCATGACGTCGCTCAGCCACATCGAGGCCTCGGGCCTCAGTGCCGTCCCCGCGCTCGGAGCCGATGTCTTTGACGGCATAGACCGCCCCCGCACCACGCTCAACGTGGCCGAAGAGATGGTCTCGAGCTTCCTTGCGGCACCCCAGTGGCGCGAGTTCAGGGTCACATCCGGCGAGTCGGACGCTGAAAAGATCCACGCGCCGGTCACCACCCCGGCGGTGCGTGTCCGCTTCGAGGGCACCACGCTCCGCGCCTCGAGCGAGGCCCTGATAGCCTCGGCCACGCTCTACGACATGGCCGGCCGCACCATAGGCCTCTGCCGCCCCTCCGAGCCCCTCGCAGAGGTGAGCATCGAGACATCGGCACAGGCGTCGCCCCTTTTCATCCTCACCGTCACCCTCGGCGACGGCAAAGCTGTCTCCGTGAAACTAATCCGCTGAACCTAAGACACCATGGGAAAGAACAAACTGAAGAAATTCGCCGAGATGGAGACCCTCCCCAATGTCCATCAGTATCCCTTCTCGGCCCTGCGCGACGGCGTCGGGTGTCCCCACCGCGGACGGTGGGCCGCCGATGTCTTCAACAACTCCAACCCCCTGACCCTCGAGCTCGGATGCGGCAAGGGCGAGTATGCCGTAGGCATGGGACGCACCTATCCCGGCCGCAACTTCATAGGCATCGACATCAAGGGCGCCCGTATGTGGACCGGAGCCAAGGAGGCCCACGCCGAAGGGCTCTCAAACGTGGCCTTCCTGCGCACATCCATACACCTCCTCGCCGAGTTTTTCGCCCCGGCCGAGGTCTCCGAGATTTGGATCACCTTCCCCGACCCGCAGATGAAGAAGGTGAACAAGCGCCTCACCGGCACCCACTTTCTCGAAATCTACCGCAAGGTGCTCGCCCCCGGCGGCGTCATAAGGCTCAAGACCGACTCGCCCTTTCTCTACGCCTACACCAAGGCCATGATAGAGCACAACGGCCTGCCCCTGCTGGCCGCAACCGACGACCTGTACGGGTCGCCCCTGAGCGCCGAGGTGCCCCCGATTACCACCTATTACGAACAGCAGTGGCTCTCGCGCGGCATCCCCAGCAAGTACATAGCCTGGCAGATACCCGAGGACGCCGTCCTCTCAGAGCCCGACGTCGACATCGAGCCTGACACCTACCGCTCCTTCGGCCGCGGCACCCTCCAGGGCTTCTGAAAGGCCATCTACAATCATATCCCCAAGACTCATAGGCTATTCCTGACTGCCTGCTGACATACTTACGCAATTTACACAAGAAAATCCAAAACGCATCATGCAACTGTATCCATCGCTCATAACTGAAACGCTCTCCACAGTGCGCTACCCGGGCACGGGCAAGAACATCGTGGAGTCCGGCATGGTGGAGGACGACATCCGCATCGACGGAGACTCGGTAAGCTTCACCATCATCTTCGACAAGCCCACCGACCCCTTCATGCGCTCGCTCGTCAAGTCGTGCGAGGCCGCCATACATACCCACATCTCGCCCGACGTGAAAGTGACCGTCAAGACCGCCTCGCGCCAGCCCGCCAAGCCCAAGGCCGCACCCGTCCTGCCCGGCGTCAGGAACATCGTGGGCGTCTCCTCGGGCAAGGGCGGAGTAGGCAAGTCTACCGTCGCCGCCAACCTGGCCGTGGCCCTGGCCCGCGAGGGCTACAGGGTAGGCCTGCTCGACGCCGACATCTTCGGCCCCTCCATGCCCAAGATGTTCGGCATCGAAGACCAGCAGCTCTACCTGCACGAGTCCGAAGGCCGCCAGCTCATCCTCCCCGTCGAGCGCTACGGCGTCAAGGTGCTCTCGATAGGTTTCCTCGTCGACAGGGACAAGGCCGTGCTCTGGCGCGGCTCCATGGCCTCCAACGCCCTCAAGCAGCTCATCACCGAGGCAGACTGGGGCGAGCTCGACTACTTCCTCATAGATATGCCTCCCGGCACCAGCGACATCCACCTGACCCTCGTGCAGACCCTCGCCATGACAGGCGTGGTCGTGGTCTCCACGCCACAGGAGGTGGCCCTGGCCGACGCACGCAAGGGCATATCCATGTTCCAGGACGAGAAGGTCAACGTACCTATCCTCGGCCTTGTCGAGAACATGGCCTACTTCACCCCCGCGGCACATCCCGACGAGCGCTACTACATCTTCGGCAAGGAGGGCGGAGTGCGCCTGGCCGAGAAACTCGGCGTCCGCCTGCTGGCACAGATACCCCTGGTGGCATCGATAGCCGAGTCTGGCGACGCAGGCGAGCCCATAGCCATGGCCGACTCCATCACGGGCCACGCCTTTGCCCACCTGGCCCACGAGGTGACAGACGCCGTCGCCTACCGCAACGACAACCTGCCCCCAACACACAAGGTAGAACTCAAACACTGAGCCCCATGAGACAGACAGCACTCCTCGCCCTCGTCCTCTGCAGCGCCGCGACGTCCATGGCAGAGGTCCCCGCATCATATTATGCCCGCCTCAACGGCAAGACCGGAGCCGAGCTCAAGCAGGCCGCATACGATATTATCTCTCAACACACCAAGGT
>JAIDJD010000398.1 GCA_029052375.1 Duncaniella sp.
CATTGCGGCCGTGGGCGAGACATTGATGGAGGCGTAGAACATCCATCCGGGAAACTCGGCTCCGGCGGGCGAGTAGGGAGCGCCGTGGAAGTAGACGTGGTTGACGCCCGAGAGGAACATCTGGTCGAGCTCGGGCTTGCAGCGCGACAGGGGCGTGCGGAAGTGCTCGGTGAGCCAGGTGAGGGTCTCGGATGAGATCACCTTCTTGTCTGAGAGATGGCCGCCCGAGGAGGCGAGCTTGAGGATGGCGGGGCCTGCGTCGCCGGGGCGGATGGGGCCTGTGGCGTGGAGACCGGGGATGTCGAAGTCTGTCTGTCCGAACGACTCGCACTCGGGGATGTCGACTATCGCATAGAGGTCAAGAATGTTGGCGGGCGAACCGTGGCTCTGGTTGCGTATGCGGGCGTTGTGGCCGTGGGCCCAGTCGGTCCAGACGTGGGTGAAGTTGTCTGTGAGCATTCCGGCGAGGGTGCGGCGGTAGTCGCTCACCACGCGTCCACGCAGCTCGTTGTAGCCGTCCGTGCCCTCGAATTCGGGCAGGTAGTCCTCGAGGCGGTAGCCGTGGTCTTTGTAGAACTGGTCGAGGACACCCTCTGTCCAGTCGGCTCCGTAGACTTCGTAAGAGTCGTTGAAGAATGAGTTGGGCATATCCTTCTCGCGGCCCTTGAAGGCGCGGTCGAAGCGGTCGAGATACTTCTTGACGGCCACGCTGTCATAGTGGTTGATGACGTAGCCCTCGCCGCCGGGGGCGGCGCGCTTCACCTTCTGGAAGGTGCGTCCGCAGAAGAGGGCATAGATGGTCCAGGGCTCTCCCTTGGGGGCCTTCCAGTCGAGGGTGCCGTCAGGTTTCACCTTAGAGGTGAGGTTGATGCGCTTGTCTCCGCGCACTGCCTGTACGGCCTGGAGGGTGGCCACGGGGCGCTGGCGCTCATCCTTGGGGACGATGGGCTCCTTGAGGCGCTGGCCTCCGGCGAGTGTGAACTTCTCTGTGATATGCTTGCGGGCGCTCTCGGCGACAGTGACCTCGGGGCCTCCGAAGGGCCATCCGGTGCCGTTGTTCATATCCACCTGGAGCCCGAGGCGGCGGCTCTCGGCATTGGTGTGGGCCAGCATATCCATCCACTTCTCCGAGAGATAGGGGATATCGTTGGCCTCGTTGCCCTGGACGCCGTAGATGGGGGTTATCTCGGTGCCTCCGAGGCCCTGGCGGGCAAATTCAGAGAGGTTGAATGTGAGACCCTTGGGGTCTACGGCGCTGCCGAGCCCCCACCATCGCACAAAGGGGCGGTGTCCTGTGGTCACCTCGTA
>JAIDJD010000399.1 GCA_029052375.1 Duncaniella sp.
CCCCCCGAGGCTATAAATCGGCTTCTTAAATCTTTCTGGTGGGGGGGTTCCCTGGCCAGGCCTGACACCCCCGCATCCTTATTTCATTGCACCTCTGCAGGCGCCCCCGGAGAGGGGCCGGCGCCTACATCTCGTCGTCGGTGATATCCTCGTTGATGCGCTCGGCCTTGCGGATGCCCTTGATCTTGAGCACCGAGCGGCAGAGCGCGTCGACAGCGCCGGTGTTGGAGACCTTGACCGTGAGGTCGCAGGTGAAGACCTCCTCCTTGGCCCTGATGTCGAGGCTGCGGATGTCCACGTCCATGTCGTTGGAGAGCTTGGCGGTGAGCTCCGAGAGGATGCCGCGGCGGTCGATGCCCTCAATGTGGACCATGGTCTCGAAGTTGGCCGGGACGCTCTTCTCCTCCTCCCACTCCACGGCCAGGATGCGCGAGCCATAGCCCGCCTTGAGCACCTGGGCGCGCGGACAGGTCAGAGAGTGTATCTCCACCTGGCCGAAGTCTGTGATGAAGCCCATGACGCTGTCGCCCGGGATAGGCCTGCAGCAGTCGGCCAGCACAAAGTTGCGCTTGCCCTCGCCGTCATAGCGCAGCACATACAGCTTCTTGGTGTCTATCTTGCCGCCGGCGGGATGCTCTATGGGGGCCGGGAGCGCGGGCTTAGGCTTGGGCTTGCCTCCGAATCCGAGGGTCAGCAGGCGCGATATCAGGCTCTTGGCCGAGCGCGAGGTGTTGACGTTGAGATAGTCGTCGATAGACGCCTCGCCCGTGCCGAGACGATAGAAGAGCTGTTCCTTGGAGGTCACCTGATAGGTGCCCAGAATCTTGGTCATCACCTGATTGTTCAGCGTTATGCTGCTCTCGGCGATGAAGCGGTCGAATATCTCCTGGCCCTTGTCTATAAGGGGCTGGCGCTCGCGCCTCAGCTCCTTGCGCAGGCGCGTCTTGGCCTTGGCCGTGTAGAGGAACGAGAGCCACTCCTCCTTGGGGGTCTGGGTGTGGGAGGTGAGAATCTCCACCTGGTCGCCCGAGCTGAGGCGGTGGCTCAGCGGCTCGAGCTTGTGGTTGACCTTGCCGGCTATGCACCGGTTGCCGAGCTCGGAGTGGAGCGTGTAGGCCACGTCGAGCACCGTGGCGCCCGCAGGGAGCGTCAGCAGGTCGCCCGTGGGCGTGAACACCACTATCTCGCTGGCAAAGAGGTTGAGCTTGAGCGTGTCCAGAAAGTCTATGGCGTTGGGGTTGGGGTCTTCGAGGATATCCTTGATGGTGCGGAGCCAGACGGTGAGCTCGCTCTCCTCCTCCTTCTCGCCGCCGATCTTGTACTTCCAGTGTGCCGCAAAACCCTTCTCGGCTATCTCGTCCATGTCCCGCGAGCGTATCTGCACCTCTATCCAGTTGCCGTCCGGGCCCATGAGGGTGACGTGCAGGGCCTGGTAGCCGTTGGCCTTGGGGACGGCTATCCAGTCGCGCGTGCGCTCGGGGTGGGGCCTGTAGAGGTCTGTGAGCATCGAGTAGATGCGGTAGCAGGTCTCCTTGTCGGTCTCGCCCTCCACCTTGTCGAAGATGATGCGCATGGCATAGAGGTCGTAGACCTCCTCGAAGGGGATGTTCTTGGCCTGCATCTTGCGCCAGATGGAGTAGACAGACTTGACGCGCGCCTTGGCCTCGTATTTCAGGCCCATGGCGTCGAGACGGCCGAGGATGGGGGCGGCGAAGCTGTTGTAGACCGTGGTGCGCCCGGCCTCCGAGCCCTTGAGCAGGCCGGATATGCGCTCGTACTCCAAGGGGTGCTCGTAGCGGAACGAGAGGTCTTCGAGCTCGGTCTTTATCCCGAAGAGCCCGAGGCGGTGGGCCAGCGGGGCGTAGATATAGAGCGTCTCGCCCGCAATCTTATACTGCTTGTTGGGGGCCATGGAGCCGAGCGTGCGCATATTGTGGAGGCGGTCTGCCATCTTGATGAGCACAACGCGGATGTCCTTGCTCATGGTCAGGAGCAGCTTGCGGAAGTTCTCGGCCTGGGCCGACGCCCTGTCGCCGAAGATTCCGCCCGAAATCTTGGTGAGCCCCTCGACCAGCTCGGCTATCTTCTTGCCGAAGTGGCTCTCGATATCCTCGACGGTATACTCCGTGTCCTCCACCACGTCGTGCAGCAGGGCCGCGCATATCGACGTGGAGCCGAGCCCCATCTCGGCCGAGACTATGCGCGCCACGGCTATGGGATGGATTATGTAAGGCTCGCCCGATCGCCTTCTCACACCCTTGTGGGCCTCCTTGGCAAAGGCATAGGCCCGGCGGATGATGTCGGTCTTCTTGCGATGGTTGCTCGAGAGGTAGCCCTGCAGAAGCTCGTCAAACAGGCTGTCTACCATCTGCTCTTCTCGGGCGGGTGTGAGCGGTGTGGTCA
>JAIDJD010000004.1 GCA_029052375.1 Duncaniella sp.
TCGCGGCCGACAGCTCCACGAGCCTGGCCAGAGCGTCGGACGCGGCATCGGTCAGCGCCGTGTTGTGGAACAGGTCGCCGCAGGTATAGGCGGTGAGAGACATCTCGGGGAAGAGGGCGAACTCTACCTTCTGCTGTTCGAGCAGGCCGATGGCCTCGACTATGCGGTCGAGGTTGAAGCCTACATCGCCTACCCTGACCTCGGGCGCCACAGCCGCCACTCTAAGAAATCCGTTGTGCATTATTACGAGTGAGTTATTCCTTTTGTTTGACGATACCGGCCGGCGCCGCATCTCTCTGCCGCGTATGCCGGAGTTGGAAATGCGAAATTAAGAAAAAAAATTGAATGGGCATAAACCAAAATCGCTATTTTTCAGTTTATCAGATATAGACCGACTGTTTCGGCCGCATCATCACGCTTATTCAGGACTATGGCTCTGACAGATTTCATGCACTTCCTTGTCAGGCTCCTCGGATGGGGAGCCGGCGCGGCCTATGGCCTGCTGATTCTGTTCCTTGTGGCCAAGGTGATAATGAGCCATCGCCGTCCGATGAACGCCCTCGCGTGGGTGACGGCCCTGATATTCTTCCCGATAGGCGGCGTGGTGCTCTTCGCTGTCTTCGGCCCGAGCATCCGCAACACACGCATGATATCGCGAAAAGCGAGGCGCAAACTGCTCAACAGCCTGCCCAGGACTCCCCTGCCCAAGCTTGACAGAAACCTCTCGCGCGAGAACAGGCACAACATCAGACTGGCCTATACCGTGGCAGACGCCATGCTCTATCCCGAGAACGACGTCGAGCTCTTCAACAGCGGCGGGCCCCTGTTCGAGGCCCTCTTCCGCGACCTCTCGCGCGCCAGGCACTACATAGACCTGCAGTTCTACATCATCGCCGCCGACAGCCTCGGCAACCGCCTCGCCGACATCCTGACAGAGCGCGCCGGGGCCGGGGTGAAGGTGAGGGTGATATACGACTACATAGGCTCTTACGGCAACGCCGAGCAGGCTCTCTTCCGCAGGCTCAGGCGCGGAGGCGTCGAGGTCCACTCGTTCTTCCGCATCGACAATCCGGGACAGATACAGAGACTCAACTGGCGCAACCACCGCAAGGTGGTGGTGATAGACGGCAGTCTGGGCTACATAGGCGGCTTCAACGTGGCCGAGCGGTATCTCGGCGACAGGAAGACGGGACGGGTGTGGCGCGACCTCATGGCCCGCCTCTCGGGCCCGGTGGTAGCCGGCCTGCGCAATCAGTTTGCCATAGACTGGAGCTTCATGGGCCAGCCCCTGATCACAGACCCGGTCTGCCACACGGAGATGCAGGCCGAGGACGCCGTCCGCAACGTCCACGCCCAGATACTCCCCTCGGGCCCCACGGGCCGATGGCCGTCGGCCTCATACCTTTTCTTCAGGGCCATCACGGCGGCCAAGCGGAGGGTGTGGATACAGACGCCATACTTCCTGCCGGGCGACGAGCTGATGAGGGCGCTGCAGTGCGCCGCCCTCTCCGGTGTGGACGTCAGGGTGATGACTCCGCGCAAGGCCGACTCGCTGCTGCTGACCCACGCCTCGGCCGCGTTTGTCGAGGAGTGTCTGCTCGCCGGCATCAAGGTCTGCTTCTACGAGGCGGGGATGCTACATTCCAAGCTGCTCCTCGTCGACGACGACTTCTCGACGCTCGGCTCCACCAACTTTGACTACCGCAGTTTCGAACACAATTTCGAGGAAAACATTGTGATGTACTCTCCCGAGGTGTCGCGCAGGCTGTCAGAGATGTTCAGGGCCGACCTCGCGCAATGCACCACCACCACCCTCTCTCTGTGGAACCGCAGGCCCAGGCGCGACAAGCTGATACAGGCCCTGAGCCGACTGCTAAGTCCCATATTATAAACACGTTGCATAGAACAAAAGCGGAGATTGACCTCACGGCCCCTCTCCGCTGCTTACACATAGTACTTAACGTCAGTGGATTATACTATTAATTCTCTTAGTGCAAAGATAGTTATCTTTTTCGGTATTACAAAAGTGCAAAACCGTTTAAGAGTATTAAAAATCGTTAAATCAAATACAATTCCAACAAGTCCGTCATCCTCACCTGCGGCGGCGGGAAGACTTCTTCTTTTTGGACGGAGCCTTGGTGGTTGAGCCCTTTGCAGGAATCTTCAACACCTGGCCCACGCGTATGGACGTGTTGTTCTTCTTCATGCCGTTGACGCCCTGTATGGCGGCCACCGTGGTGTGGTATCTGGCCGCGAGAGCGCCGAGAGTGTCGCCCTTCCTCACCTTGTGTGTGGTGGTGCTGGGCTGTGTGGTACGGCTTGTGTTCTGGCGGGCTTTCTCCTCGCCGCGTACCGTGGCGCGCTCTGGCTCGGCCGCCGCGGCGGGCGCCGGCTTTGCCGCAAGGGCCGTCAGCGTCTCGGACTTCTCTACCTCTGCCTCGTCCGGGGCCAGGCGTCCGACTGTCTCTATCACGAGTTGCTGACCGGGCTGTATATTGCCTCCGCGCAGCTGGTTGAGACGCTTGATGTCTGTGGCCGAGACGCCGTAGCGGCGCGCTATCTCGCGCAGGTTCTCGCCCTGACAGACGGTGTGGGTGAGCCTTACGGTCTCCTCGCCCGAGCGTGTCGAGGCCAGGGCGTTGTTGGCCTCGGCGTTGACACTCTGGCGTGCGGCCATGGCAAGATTGGACGAGCCGCCGTCCGAGACATACATCGGGCCGGACTCCTCTCCGCCCATGCCGGCGGGCTCTGCCGTGGTGCGGCGCGCATAGAGGTCGCGGTCGTACTCGAGTATCTTCTTCTCGCTCATCACATAGCTGAGACACTGCTGTGTGGGGAGGGTGAGCTGGTAGGGACGGTAGTCGCCGGGGATGACGTCTTTGAGAAACTGCGGGTTGAGCATCCTGATCTCCTCTACGGGTATGTCGAGGACGGCGGCTATCTGGTTGAAGTGTACGTACTTGTTGACGGTGACGGTGTCGGTGGTCAGCTGGCGCTTCACCACGGTGGGCGTGATGCCGTGGTCGCGGTAGTAGTTCATCACGTAGTTGGCGGCGATGAAGGCGGGGACATATCCGCGGGTCTCGGCAGGCAGGTAGGGATATATCTCCCAGAAGTCTTTCTTGACGCCGTTCTCGCCACCGGCGCGGCGCAGGGCCTTGTTGACGTTGCCCGGCCCGCAGTTGTAGGCGGCGATGGCCAGAGACCAGTCGTCATAGATGTCGTGGAGCTGCTTGAGATACCTGGCGGCGTTGCGCGAGGAGAGGCGGGGGTCACGGCGCTCGTCTACGAGAGAGTTGACCTCCATGCCGAGCCCCTTGGCCGTTGCGGGCATGAACTGCCACAGGCCTACGGCACCGGCGCGCGAGACGGCGTTGGGATTGATGGCAGACTCGATGACGGGCAGGTACTCGAGCTCGACGGGCATCCCCTGCTTGAGAAGCTCCTCCTCGAAAAACCTGCCGTAGTAGTTGTGGAGGGCCACCATGTCGGCCACCAGACCGCGCTTGCGGTCGACATACATATCAATGAAGTTGCCGACGATGCTGTGGTAGGGCAGCTCTATGACAGTCGGCAGGCGCGTCAGACGCTCCTGATATGTGGCGGGCGATGTCTGGGGCGAGGCTCCGGTGTCGATGCCCGGGACGACGAAATTCTTGAGATAGAAGTTCTCCTCGAGCAGCCTTGTCTGTGTCTCGAAGCTCTCGGGGGCTATTATGTTGTTGTCTGTGATTGAGTGCTTGAGGTCGAGGATGGAGGGTCCGGCCCAGGCTGAGAGCGTGGCGCCTAAGGCAAGGGCGAGGGACATGAGGGTCTGTTTCATTGTCGGTATCGTATGATGGCCGCCGCCTGAGGTCCCGGAGACAGACCGGAGGCCGTGGTGGGGCGGAGGGGGTATGAAGGGTTGTCAGAAGTTGATGGCCCAGCAGAGGCCGACGCTCGGCTTGGTCTCGAAAGAGCGTATGCCTCCGTCCATGAGGACGGGAGCCACATCTACCGAGAGGTCGGGAGATATGTCGAAGTGGGCCAGCTGGGCGTCGACATAGGCGTCCACCATGGCCACGAGGTAGACCCCGACCATGCAGAGTATGCAGAGGTCGCGGTTGCGCCTGTAGTAGTTCTTGCGCGAGCGCAGGACATTGGTCAGCCAGGACTTGTCGAGGTCTTCTTCCTTCACCGTGGGCGGGAAGAAGTCCATGTAGCTCTTGGTGGTGGGGTCGTTGTCCATGATGTCGGCATAGGCTGTGGTGTAGTCCTTGAGCATCATGGTGTTCCACTGAGTGGCATAGCCGAGGCCCATATAGGCGCCCACCACTATCGGGAGCTTCCAGTAGCGGCGGTTGTAGAGCTGTCCGAGGCCAGGAAACAGCGCGGACATCCAGACGGCGCGCGTGGGGTCGGGGTTGAACGTAAACCCTGTCCGGCCATCCTTGTCCGCATTGAGCGTCCTGACTATCGCGACGGTGTCTGCCGGCACAGCTGCAAGCGAGTCTGTGACGGCATAGATGCTGTCTATGACGACTGCGACGGCGTCTTCGCCCTCGGCCATGCCGAGCGGGATGGAATCGGGAAGCTGGGACGCCGCAACCGGCCTCGCGGGCGGACGCACGGGCTTGACGGGCCTGTGTGAAGGCGTTGAGGACGGAGTTTCGGAAAAAATGTTAAAAGGGCTTGCCAGCACCATCAGGACGGCACAGACAAGGGCGCCGAGACGGCGCCGCAACGTATATGGGCATTTTTCCGAAATCATCGGACCAATATGTCTAATCTACTGATAATAAGTGGTTCAACAGCTCCATTGCACTGTGTCGTGGCCGGAGCGGAGGGGAACATTATTGTTTTGCAGTGTCAAAGATAGCAATTAATCTCTGAAGTTCATCATCTCCGGCAAAAGCAAAGGTGATTTTTCCCTTTCCGGAAGCGTCACACGAGACCTTTACAGGGGTGGAGAAACGCCGGGAGAGGTGGTCTCTTAAAAT
>JAIDJD010000040.1 GCA_029052375.1 Duncaniella sp.
CAAGACAAAGACGATATCCTCGTCCCAGTCCGGGACAGAATTTTACCGCAATGCAACGGATGTTCTGGTTTGCGGCGACGCATTGCTTTCAGAGGATTTCAAATCTGCAATGGCAGTTTTCAGAGTCAACAGAAATGCCGAAGGTCAATATTCATTCTATGGCGACAACGTAACCGGCGGATACATACAGGCGTCGAGCTCAGAAAAAGACTACATGATAACGAGCCCTCAACCGGCTTTTGCCGCCGTAGAGATTGACGGAGGCGGGGTGGCGGACATAAGATTTGACGGAGGCTTCACACACAACAAGCTGAGATTCTACCCTGCAAGAAATATCTTCTCATGCTTTGAAGACGGACAGGAACACGTGATGATATTCGTCTTCCCGGAGCCCGAGGCTATCCATCCCGAGATAGACGGAGCCACGATAACAGGCGAGTACAATCTCGCCTCAGGCGCCACCGTCGTACTAAGATTTCCGGTCACAGAGGATTACAACGTCTACCAGCGTTTTATCCCGAGCGAGGACGGCGAGAATGCCGAGACTGTAGATTTTGCCAAATACCGAAATTCGGACATCGAGCTGTCCCGGCCGGGCATACTGGAATATTACACCGAAGACAAAGGTATGCTTGCCAAAGGCCTCACCATAAATTCGCGCATCCACACCCTTGCTGTCAACAGCGGATCGTCAGGCATCACAGCCATAGATTGTCCAGAGGCCGAGGCCGTATATTACAACCTCCAGGGCATCAAGGTGAAGGCCCCTGCCAACGGCATATTCATACGTGTCTCCGGCGGCAAGGCCTCCAAAGTAGTCCTCTGAATCAAAACCGTTGCCCCCGGGCCACGGAATGAGCACACCCCCGCTCACCGGCAGAAAGCCTGAACATTATCGCACCGCCTGTTGTTATCACAACGGTGTCTGTCTGCACATTTATGACATATCCTCATGAAAAAAGACTACATATTCTTCTCGCCCGACGGCCAGGGCCTAACAATGACATCGGCCAACCATATAGCTAATCTCGCCAAGGAGATGATACGCGGAATAGAGACACAGCTCGAAGCTATGGTGCTATACTCTACCTCGGTCTCGCTGATCGGCACGGACGGCTCAGACGAACTCGTCAAGGGCAACACCCGCGAAGAGCTCGAGGAGACTCCCGCCAAACTCCACGCCGTGGCCAAGGCCAAATCTCTGATAGCCTGGCTGCGCGAAGCCATCAAAGCCAAGGAAAGGCTAATCCGCGAAGTAGAGACGCTCACCCTGGACGAGTACGCAAAGCTGATGGACATCACCCTCCCCACACCGCCCAAGGCCGACACCCCGCTGGATGCAGACCAATATTTCGCCTCGCTCTCCCTGGACGAGCGCAACCGCTATTACGAGACCGAGACACTCGCCGCCGTGCTCGGAAAGGCCATCCACCCCGGTGGCAGCTTTGCCGAAGCTCGCGAAGACCTCGACCGACGCATACAGACTCCCCGCGACGTCAGGGGCGACGGCCGCGACACACTCATCTACTCATACCGTCCTACCGTGGCGACAGAGTCTGTCGACGACCTGTACTTCCGCCTCCAGAAACAATACCGCGAGGCACAGGCCAAGGTAAATGCAAGCAAGTTTGAGTGCGAACGCGCCGTCAAGGAGTCTGAGATTGCCTGCGACGCCAAGTACACCGAAGAGCTCGCCGCCTACAACCAGGAGCTCTCCCTGCTCAACGCCCGCCTGTCCACCTACCGCAAAGAACGCATCAAGGAGATAAGCGCCTACCGCATCGCAGTGCCGCAGTCGCTCAGAGACATATTCGACAAGGTGTCACACCTTGGCAAACAGTAGACATCAGCTGTGGTAAGGTCCAAGGCTCCCGTTTGCGGAGCCAAGGGCCTGAATGACGGCGGACAGCGCATGATTATAATTAAGAGCAATCAAGTCTGACAGACTGTCAGACTCTACAGCACAAAGGAACTCTGCTGAGAGGCAGGCAATGCCAGCCTCATATCAACAACCACTGTCCGGGCCGCACCCTCCCGGGGCCATCGGTCTCCCCTGCCCTGACACGGCATGAGCGAGACAGCCCCACCCTCCATGGCCTTAGAAGACTTGACTGTCAGAGGCCGTTTTTGTTTTCGACGCGGCTTGCCGGGCTTTCGCTTTAGTTCTCGCTATCGCTCTGGTTTGCACACATCCGTCCTCAGCCACAGCCACGGCGGAGAGGCCCCTCAGGTCTCCCCGCCGTTTTCTTTTGCGAGTATATTGTCCTGATAAAAAGTGCTTGGTATGTACTTTGTGGAAATAATGAACCCCTTAAAACTCAACGCGTTTTAAGGGGTTTGACGTGCGCATGAAGTTTCACCGACCTATGCACCTATCTTTGGTGCTGTGTGGCATCGGCGGCTAAGCGGGAGGGAAAGCCGTTCGAGTTGTCGCTGATGGACTTTGCCGACGGCCTCACACATGAAGACATGGCCGAGTGGAACGCGACAATTACAGCGGAGACAGAACCCAGCGACACCGCGCCCGGTGAAAAAAAAGAAAACGCCGCTAAACGTCTATGACCTTTTAGGTATAGCCGTCGGCTGTATCGGAATGTCGCACGATGATTTTTGCAAATGTACTTTCGGCGAGTTTGAAAGCATCTGCAAAGCATGGCGCGAAATGGCCGAGCGGCAAAACCGTGACGCATGGGAACGCACCCGGACAATGGCTACGCTGACAATACAACCCCACCTCAAAAAAGGATGTAAGATTACTCCGGAGCAACTATTGCCTCTCCCATGGGATAAGAAAAAACAGAGCCCCAGAAGCGAAGCCCCCAAACTAACCGCCGAGGAGAAGCAAAAAAGATTTGAAGAAGCAATACGCCGATTAAACAGTGCGGGGGGGTGATTAACCCATCATACCGTCCGTATTCTTCCCATCGCTATTTTCTTTGTCCATCTCTTCATGGTCGAAGGTTATTTCAATCTCCGTTTTTATCAGCGGGGCATCGTAGTCAAAATTCAAGATATAACTGCCGATGCGTATCGCAAAGATAATGCCGAAGATCAGTAACAGTATACCTAATATGTTACCAAGTATTGTAGCCATGCAATGTAAATTTATATCG
>JAIDJD010000400.1 GCA_029052375.1 Duncaniella sp.
CATGTTTCCCAATGGCTTCCCCGCAAACACCGGCTCTATGAATCTTGCACCCTTCTGCCGCACCGACGACGGCCAGGCTGACGACTGGGCTATCTCGCCCGAGCTCGACGGCTCCAAGCAGACCGTATCGTTCTTCGCCAAGAGCTACTCCAACCAGTATCTCGAGGCTATCGAGGTTTACTACTCGACAGGCTCCAAGAATCCTGCTGACTTTGTCAAGGTTATGGACCGCGCCACTGTGCCCAACGAGTGGACCGAGTACTACGCCAACCTCCCCGAGGGCGCCAAGTACTTCGCCATCCGCTCCTGCGCTACCGGAGCCTTCATGCTCATGGTGGACGACGTAACCTTCCAGCCTGCAGGCGGCGGCCAGCTGACCCTCGAGGGCTATGAGGTTTACCGCGACGGCGTGAAGATCACCGACACCCTCGTAGAGGAGACCGAGTATGTAGACACTGATGCTGTTGTCAGCGAGCACGAGTATGTCGTAGTCGCTGTCTTCACCACCGGCAAGTCTGCTCCCTCCAACGTGGCTTCTCTCTCGTTCAGCGACCTCGAAGAGCTCCTCGGCGGTGTGTCTGTGACCACCGCTCCCGGCACCATCCTCGTAGCCGGCGCCGAGGGCCTCCAGGTATCTGTAGTAGCCGTTGACGGCAAGCTCCTCTACAGCGCCGAGGGCAACGCTACCGTCAATGTTCTCCCCGGTGTCTACGTAGTGAAGGCCGGCGAGAAGATTGTCAAGGTGCTCGTGAAGTAACCTCCCGTTTCCCGAATCAGACCAGTCTCTGATACATAATCTCCCCCGGGGGTGACGCCGACAGGCGCCGCCCCCGGGCTTTTTTTGCCCATGGGCGGCGGGGGCGGCAGGGCGGCGCGATTTGTCGTGCCCGCGGTGACGAACTCAGGTTGAAGTCTCCGTTCAGTCACTGCCTGTGCGGTTTGTCTCGGCGCGGCTCCCCGGCCGGTTGATTTTCTTTTTTCTTTTTTCACAAAAAATTCGTAATTTTGCCCCAATATTTACCTCAATCGAGACAATGAAACAGAAATGCTACAAGGGGCTGAATTTCATCCCCTATATAGGGAGCGACCGCATCCAGGCCCGCGTCCGTGAGCTGGGCGGTCAGATCACAGCCCGCTACGAGGGGCGCAACCCCCTGCTGATATGTGTGCTCAACGGAGCCGCGCCCTTTGCGCTCGACCTCTTCAGAGCCATCGATACCGACGCAGAAATCTCTTTTGTGCGCCTCAGCAGCTACGAGGGCATGGAGTCGTCAGGCAAGGTGAAGCAGCTTCTCGGTCTCACAGAGCAGATAGAGGGGCGCGACGTCATCGTCGTGGAGGATATCATCGACACGGGACGCACGATGCACAAGCTGCTCGGCGACCTCGGTGCCATGAAGCCCGCGTCGCTCGCCGTGGCCACCCTGCTCTTCAAGCCCGACGCCCTGCAGTGTCCCGACGTGGCCCCGGACTATGTGGGCTTTGAGATACCTGTCAGGTTTATCATCGGCTATGGCCTCGACATCGACGGCATGGCCCGCAATCTCCCCGACATATATGTCCTCGCCGACGAGGCGTGACGGCCGCGGGAGACGCATACAGATCACAGAGACTATTTCTATTCTCTCTCCTCTCGAGAAAACCATCCAAGCATAGTAACAGCGTACATGTTCAATCTTGTTATTTTCGGAGGGCCCGGCTCAGGCAAGGGCACCCAGAGCGCAAAGCTCACAGACCACTATGGCCTCACCCACATCAGCACCGGAGATGTGCTCCGCCAGGAAATGAAGGCCGGAACCGAACTGGGCAAGATAGCCCACACCTACATCGACCACGGCCACCTCATCCCCGACCAGCTTATGGTCCGCATCCTGGCCGATGAGATAGACCGCCTCAAGGAGGGCGCCAACGGATTCATATTCGACGGCTATCCCCGCACCATCAATCAGGCCGAGGCCCTCACGGCGATGCTCGAGGAGCGCGGCTGCAAGGTAGACGCCGTCGTCGGCCTCGAGGTGCCCGACGAGGAGCTCACCGCACGCCTGCTGGAGCGCGGCAAGGTCTCTGGCCGCGCCGACGACAACGCCGAGACCATCGGCGAGCGTCTCCAGGTCTACCACCAGACCACCCAGCCCCTCAAGGAATACTATATACGCGAGGGCATCTACCGCGCCATCCCCGGCACGGGCTCGATAGACGACATATTCAACTCCATCAAGGCCGAGATCGAGGCATGCCAGACCCATCCTACACCCAATGCATGACCGAGCTTGAGGAGATACTCCGCAAGATGCAGGGCGACGAGTGTGACATCGACCATCTGGCCGCCCACACCCGCCGTGCCGCCGAGCTCCTCAACATATGCCGCTCGCGCCTGACGGCCACCGAGCAGGAGCTCGAGACCATCCTCGCGAGCCTCGCCCAGCCTCAGGAGTGACCCCCCAGACGACAACACACCCCCAAACAATAACCGATCATGAGAATTCTCCCTCTGGCCGCCGTGGCTCTCACGGCCGCCGCAGCCGGCCTGGCCGCTTCCTGCACACAGTCTCGTGCCGAGCACCTCGCCAGCGTCAACCCCGCCTTCATGGACACCACCGTGGCTCCCGGCGCAGACTTCTACGCCTACGTCAACAACGGATGGATGGCGGCACACCCCCTGACAGACGAATTTGCCCGCTACGGCCAGTTCAATATCCTCAACGACTCTTCCGAGGCCCGCGTGCGCTCGCTGGTCGAGGGCCTCGGCGCCACAAATCCCGAGGAGGGCTCTGTGGCCTACAAGGTCTGGACCGTCTACTCCCAGGCCATGGACACCGCCCGCCGCGACAGCGAGGGCGCCAAGCCTATCCTCGCAGACCTCAAGAAGATCGAGGACACTCCCCACGAGGGCATGGCCGACCTCTTCATGTGGATGCACGGCAACTATGCCTCGCCCTTCTTCTCGGCCGGCCCGATGGAGGATATGGCCAACTCTGACGTCTATGCCATGTATATAGGCGGAGGCGGCATGGGCATGGGCGACCGCGACTACTATCTCAAGAACGACGAGCGCAACACCGCCGTCCGCAACGCATACAAGGCCCTCGTGTCGGCACAGATGCAGAACGCCGGCTACTCGGCCGAGGACGCCGCCCGCATCGTGGCCAACGTGATGAAGGTGGAGACTGCCCTGGCCGACTCGGCCTTCACCCGCGAGGAGAGCCGAGACCTGGCCCGTATGCACAACCGCCGCTCCATAGCTCAGGTCAAGGAGCTCTATCCCAACATCGACTGGGACAACTTCTTCGTGAAGACCATGGGCATCGAGACCCCCGACACCCTGATAGTCACCGAGCTCAAGAGCGTGGACCGCGCCAGCCAGCTGATGGGCTCGCTCTCTGACCGCGAGATCAAGGACTACTATCTCTGGAAGTATGTGGCCCAGGCCGCTCCCTACCTCAGCTCTGCCTTCACCGACGCGTCGTTCGAGTATGCCAAGGTGGTCAGCGGCGTCAAGGAGCAGCGTCCTCTCTGGAAGCGCGCTCTCGGAGCCACCGAGGATGCCCTCGGCGAGGCCGTAGGCGAGCTCTATGTAGAGAAGTACTTCCCCCAGAGCTCAAAGGAGTATATGGTGGGCCTCGTGGAGAATCTCCGCACGGCTCTCGGCAAGCACATCGACCAGCTCGACTGGATGTCTGACACCACCAAGGCCAAGGCTCACGAGAAGCTCGCCGCCTTCACCGTCAAGATCGGCTATCCCGACAAGTGGAAAGACTACTCTTCGATGGTGCTCGACCCCGCCAAGAGCTATTACGAGAATATGCACGAGGTGTCTATGTGGCATCAGCGCGACACATACTCCAAGTGGGGCAAGCCTGTAGACCGCACCGAGTGGGGCATGACTCCCCAGACTGTCAACGCCTACTACAACCCCATGGCCAACGAGATAGTCTTCCCCGCCGCCATTCTCCAGGCTCCCTTCTTCGACCCCAACGCCTCTGACGCCGAGAACTATGGCGGCATCGGTGTGGTGATCGGCCATGAGATGACCCACGGATTTGACGACCAGGGCCGCCTCTTCGACGCCAAGGGCAACATGACCAACTGGTGGACCG
>JAIDJD010000401.1 GCA_029052375.1 Duncaniella sp.
GATTTCAAGAGTGCAAAGGTACAAAATAAAATAACTCAACGAGCCAAAATCGACAAAAAAAAGTCTAAAACCTTTGCATATAAATATCAGCCGTGCCAAAACATAAGCCGCCGCCGCAAACGCGGCCACAGCGGCCGAGGCGGCCGGATTGAACAGCACGACAAGGGCCGGGATGAAGAGCATGAAGGCCAGCAGGGTCTGCGAGGCGTTGAACCCCTTCATCCACATACGGGCCGTCACCTTGGAGGCAAACACGTATCCCGTCAGCGAATACGCCGCCGCCTGGCACAGGTAATAGACAGCCGCCGCGGCAGTGACAGCGCCGATGGTCAGGAAGGCTCCGTACATCCCGGGCGCCCCGAAGCCGAGCGAGGGCAGCAGGGCGTTGACGATGATGCCCTCAGAGAGAGAAGCCACAAGCACCAGAGAGCCGAGCACTCCCGCCTCAGAGTATGTGCGCACCTCGAATGTGCCCTCCCTGTGGCGGACACTGAAAAGGTCGGTGACAAAGTTTTTCAGAAACGTCGAATAGTGGCGGAAGTTGTAGCTCAGGAGCAGGAAGAGCCCTATCAGCAGGCAGAGCACGCCCGAGTCGTAGCCGGGGAGCAGTGTGCGCTCGCGGGGCTCGAGGCCGTGCATATAGGGCACGGTGCCCGACTGGAAACGCGCCTTTTCGGCACGCGAGAGCGGACCGGCCTCCCTGAGGCTGGTCCTGGCTTCGCCGCCCGCCTCTGCAAAGAGCGAGTCGGTGGCGAGTCCGGTGAGCGGATGAGGGTCCGGGCTGGTCATTTCACTGAGGCTTCAATGACTGCTACTGCTTCTTCCGGAGTGGACACCACCGTGGCGGGTATGACGTCTCCGCGCATGAATCCGAGGTCTCTCATCTTGCGGAACATCTCGAGCAGAGGGTCGTAGAACCCCTCCGTATTGACTATGACCACCGGGCCGCCGAAGAGCTTGAGCTGGCTCCAGGTCATCATCTCGGCCAGCTCGTCGAGGGTCCCTATGCCGCCGGCCAGGGCTATGGCCGCGCACGACATCCCGGCCATCGTGGCCTTGCGGACGTGCATGGTGGGGGTGGATATCACCTCCGAGAGAGACGGATGGGCCCACCCGCGCTCTATCATGAAGCCGGGCAGGACACCCACGGTGCGGCCTCCCGCCTCCGAGGCTCCCTCGATGGCGTGGCCCATCACACCGCGCTTGCCCCCGCCCGAGACAAGGGTATAGCCGCGCTCGGCAAGGATGCGCCCGAGCGTGCGGGCCGCATCGAGATATACCCCGGGGATGAGGCCCGACGAGGCTCCGTATATCACCGCGGCCCTGGCCGCGTCTTTCTCTTCGGGATGTTTCATAGCTCTTTATGAGGTTTGGCGATGGTATATCCGCACTTGCGTATCATGTCCAGGTCCTCGTCTATCATGGCGCCCACGGTGGTGAGCAGGTCGCCCATGATGGCGCCGTTGACGCCTATGGCCAAGGCCCGGCGCTGAGCCTCGGGCGAGATGCGGGCGCGCCCTCCGGCAAAGCGTATCGAGGCCCGCGGATTGACCAGGCGCATCACAGCCACAGCCGCGAGTATCTCGTCGTCCGAGAGCGGGGGCTGGTCTCCGAGGGGAGTCCCGGGGATAGGCTGCAGCACGTTGAGGGGGATGCTGACGGGGTCTATGGAGCGCAGCAGCAGGGCAAACTCGATGCGCTGGGCAAAGGTCTCGCCCATGCCGATGATGCCGCCCGAGCATATCTTGAGCCCGGCCCGGCGCGCGGCCTCGATGGTGGCGAGCTTCTCGGCCTGGGTATGGGTGGTGCAGAGCGTCGGGAAGTGGGACGGAGCCGTCTCCATATTGCAGTGATACCGCTCGACGCCCGCCGCCCTGAGAGCCTCGAGGGCTTCGGGGGAGACAAGGCCGAGCGACGCGCACAGCCCCATGCCGGGACACTCGGCCGCAAGGTCGCGGTAGTATCCGCAGATGGTCTCCATGGCCTTGGGGCCGGCGAGACGTCCGCTGGTGACAAGCGAGAAGCGCCCTATCCCCTTGGCCGCGTTGTAGCGGCACATCTCGAGACAGGTCTCGCGGTCGACAAGGGGATACTCGGCCGCACCCGTGGCATAGCGGGCCGCCTGGGCACACCACTTGCAGTCTTCGCCGCAGCGGCCCGAGCGGGCATTGATGATAGAGCAGGTGTCGAACTCGCGCGTATGGAAATGGTCCGTCACACGGCGCGCGGCCTCGAAGAGCTCCTCGAGCGTGTAGGCCGAGGTGTCGGCCAGAGCCATTGCCTCCGCGTCGGAGAGCGGGGTGCCTGAGATAATCCTGTCGGCAAGATGGAGAGGTGACATGGCTGTCCGGGGTCAGTTAAGGATTATGCACTCCTCCTGGGCCGCAATCTCGGCCGCGCGGTTCAGGAGGTCTATCTTGGTCCACTGCGTCTCGTAGTTGAGGCCCTGCAGCTCGCGGTCAGAGACCTTGAAGCCGCAGATAGGCGAGATGCTCAGCTTGTCGTCGGCCACATAGCTGCGGGCCACGCGTATGGCGTTGACGATGTCGGCCACATTCTCGAGGCCCGAGGTGGCGCTGTTCACGAGGCCGATTATCACACGCTTGCCTGCAGGCGCCCAGCGGAGCTGTTCGAGCTGGCCGGGCGACGTGAGGTCGAAGGGGAGGAGGAAGGCATCGGCGTCCACCTCCTCGAACATCCTGTGGAGATGGGCCTGCTCGGCCTCGGAGTCCCAGTTGGGGAGGCGCGCCTCGTCGGTGATGGCGAGCGTTATCTCGAGGTCGGCGGGACGTCCGGCCACAGTCTTGTTGATGAACTCTATCAGGCGCCCGGTGATCACATCGGGGTCGAGGCCCGCAAGGAGCAGGGTGCGCTGGAAGTATGTGTCTGTCAGACGGCCCCAGACCGTGCTGTCAAACTGTATATGGCGGCATCCGAGGCGGTAGAGCTCCTCGATGGTGAGGCGGTAGGCCTCGATGATGTCATCTATGAGAGTCTCGGGCGACGGATAGATGCGCTCGGGCTTGCCGTCTGTGAAAGAGATGATGCGCATATAGAGCTCGCCGGGCGAGGGGATGGTCTGCCTGACCTCGGCGCGGCCTGCGGCGAGTTTCTTCAGGTGGGTGAATTTCTCGAAGAATGGGTGTTCGGGGTTGAACCCTATGCGGCCGTTGAACCTGAGCAGGTCGCGGCGCGCAGGCTCGTCCTGCCACACGCTTCCAGACTCGATGCGCTCGCGGTCGATGCCCTCGAGGCCCTCCCAGAAGTCGCGGTCCCACCATTTGCGTCTCATCTCGCCGTCGGTCACTATCTTCAGGCCGGCCTCTATCTCGCGGTCTATCAGGCGGTCTATGACTGCATCTTCCACAGCATGGAATTCCTCGTCAGAGATTGCTCCGCGCCTCTTGTCGGCGATGGCGTTTTCAAGTTCCTCAGGAGGGAGGAAGCTGCCCACGATTTCGACACGGGGAGCAGTGGTAGTCTTTTCCATATTGTTTGCACTTTTATGAATAGGCCGGCAAAGTTACGCAAAATCTACGAGATAACCTAATTGTGTCGAAAGTTGAGGGTTGAGGGTTGAAAGTTGAGCGCCGAACATTATTTTGCCGTGATTCGTTATTGAAAAATAGTGCTATCCTCACTGATGAGAATATTATCCAATGTCCGTCACAGACAAAAACTTATGTCAATCAACAACCTCCATTCCCAGCTCAGAGGCTTCCTTCCTGAAGACCGCATACCCGATACCTAACTCCGGCGTGAAGTCTACGCGCGCGACGCTTCGTATTTCGTCATAAAGCCGCAGGCCGTCGCGAGGCCGCGGAGCGCTTCTACGAGCTCTAAGACTGCGTCCGCATCCCCATATTCTGCGACACCACCTCTTGCACCCACACCCTGCTGAGAGACATGGCCGAAGCCCTCAGCGATGAGAACAGGCAGAAATACCCCCCTTAATTC
>JAIDJD010000402.1 GCA_029052375.1 Duncaniella sp.
TCATTTCAGGGTCTGAGATAGAGTGGGAGACAGCGGTAGAGATACTCGCGCGCTTCGGGCCACGGGGTGTAGATGATGTCGCGCCCGGGGATGAGGGGGACGGGTGTCTCGTTGAGGTCGGCTCTCAGATAATACTTGCCCGTGGCGGAGCGGAAGAGCACCAGCTGTAGGTTGGAGGCCATGGGTACTACATAGAAGTCGTGCCAGTGGAGGCCTACGGTGTCGAAATAGTTGGTCATGTAGTAACACCCTTTGAGACGCATCAGCGCCAGCAGGGGCATCACGGTCTCGGCGTGGCCGAAGCGGAGGCGCACGCTGTAGTCGGTCTCGCCCTTGACGGCCTCTTCGGTGGTTTCGACAAGGTTGAGCAGGAGGTCTGTCCCGAGCTCCATCGGGACGGGTGACACTGTCGAGGCCGAGTGGGTCAGGTAGTGCTCGAGGTTGTTTACGCTCCAGAGAGCGTTGTACTCCTCTTTGGTGAAGTACTGGGCCGGGTCGGTGAGGATGCCCATGGCTCCGCAGCCCGACACCACCTTGTATGCGTTCATGGCAAAGTCGCGGTCGGCGCCCGGGTCGAGCCCGTATCCCTTGCCGAGCATCCTTGCGCCTATGCCTGCGGGGATGGTCTGGTCTGAATATGTGTCGTAGACCTTGTGCCACTCTCCGTCGGCCTTGAAGGTCTGATACTCTGCATTGTTGGCCCACGGACGTACCAGGGCGTTGTTCTGCCGGCCCGTGGACATATACATCTCCAGCTTGTTGTTGAGACGTGCCAGCTGGTGGGTGAACTCGTCCATCGAGGCTATGCACCTGGGGACATACGATGAGATAGCGCCCACCTTGGTGCCGTCGAAGAGAGCGGGGAATGCCGCGAGGGTGCGCGAGGCTATGCCTCTCTGCTCGGCCATGCCGAGAGAGTCGAGCGCGCCCCATCGGCCTGCGGTCTTGCTCTCGACAAGGCGGCAGAGCGACCTGAGCATCTTGCCCTCGCGGGTGATGGTGCGCAGCGAGTCGGCACGGTCAAGCTCCCTGAGCAGGGCCTTGGTGTACTTGGACGACGAGAGATAGCGGGCGCCATGACGGCCTATATGGTTGATGAACACCGGCGTCAGCGTGTCGGGATAGGCGCGCAGATTCTCGGCGGGGACAGGGTAGGGCATGGCCGAGCCGGCACACTTGGCAAAGCTGTATCCCGTAGCCGTAGGGTCGGCCCCGGCGGCCGCGGCGATGCCAAACAATATTAAAAATGCCGTAAAAATATAGTGTATCCTTGTCATATATATCCTTTTTTGGTAGATTTGCAACCTCAAAGTTAATTCAAAAATGGGACAACTCCAAAACATCGACACCTTGATTGGCGCGGGCCTTATCGAAGAGGCCGCGGCGGCGCTGACATCTCTCATCGAAGCCGGGGCCGATAGGCCAGACGAGCTTTATTTCAGGCGCGGCAAGCTGTTCTGGCGTCTTGGTCGCCGCGGAGAGGCCACATCCGACTATATGAAGGCTGTGGCGTATAATCCGTCGTCGCCTGCGGCCCGGGCGCTCGAGAATGCGCGCGACATAGAAGCTTTCTTCAATCCGGATCTTTACAATCCATGAACGGAGCCTTTGGCCGCCGCTAAACTATAATCCCCGGAGAAGACCTCCATTCCGGCCTGTTGGCCGGGTGTCTGCTCCGGGGATTGTTGTGCGGTGACGGGTCCTCCCTCGGTCAGAAGCGGTAGGCGAGGGTGAGTATCAGAGAGTTGTTGTTCTCGGAGACCTTGGCCTTGGGGGCGGTGACAAGGTAGTGCGGGGCTTCGGTCTCGTTATAGTCCGTGAAGGCGTGATAGTCTGCCTTGCGGGTGCGGTGGACATAGGCGAGGTCGGCCGAGAATGCCTTGTAGCGGTAGCCGAGGCCGCAGGTGACATACTGTGTCGAGCGGGTCAGCGAGTATGAGGGCTGTGTGGCGGTGTCGTCGGGGTTGGAGGTGAAGATATACGTTGCATTTGCGCCCTCGGGGTCGAGCAGGGCCTTCTGTGTGGGCGAGGTCTCGCAGCTGTATCCGGCGCGGACACTGAAGCCGGGGGTCACGCGGTATTCCGCGCCGAGGCGTATGGTGTTCGTGGCCTGGTAGTAGTTCTTGACGTCTCCGTTGAGGTCTCTGTACTCATATCCGTTGGCGTCTCTGAAGGTCATGCTTCCGAATCCCTTGTACTCGTAGTCGAGGCTCAGGATGGCGCGGCCGGCTATGACGCCTGCTATGCCTGCGCTGAGGCGCCAGGGGGCGTTCATCTTCCAGTTGACGTAGTCGGCCTCGGAGGTATAGTTGCCGGAATATTTGTTGCCGTCGGTGTAGTTGGGCGAGTTGTAGTCATAGCCCACGGTGGCCTGGCTCTCTGTGGTCAGCGAGTACCATGTGGGTGTGTGGACGGCGAGGCCGATGCGCAGTTCGTTGATGGGCTTGAAGATGAGGCCGAACTTGACGTTGAAGCCAGTGCCGTAGATATGCTTCCAGTTTGTCATGCCCCATGAGGCCGAGCCTGTGGTGTACGAGTCGCCCTTGCTGTCGGGGACAAGAGCGCCCGAGCCGAAGGCCTCGCCATAGTAGGCTGTCTGCTTGAAGTTGAGGTCGGTGATGCCGAAGCCCAGGCCCCAGTAGACGAGGTTGGACACATTTCCGGCAAAGTTTATCGAATACTCGTCTACATGGCCTTTCTCCCGTATGGTATAGTCGGCTGTGCCTGGGGCTGTGCCGTTGTAGTCATAGAGGCCGGTGTACGAGTTGGCTCCGGGGGCCGTTGGGTTGATGCCGTAGGCGTTGTAGAAGAGGATGCTTGTCCAGGGGGCCGACGAGTCGAAGAATGGATTGTAGCCCTTGCGGTCGGCCAGGGTGAGGTTGTCAAATCCGTCT
>JAIDJD010000403.1 GCA_029052375.1 Duncaniella sp.
CACTTGAGTGTCAGGTGGCCGGGATTGGAGGTCAGCGAGTAATATTCCCTGGCAGGTCCGCGGAGTGTGAACCAGTCGTGGCCGAGGACGGTGTCGGTGAAGTTTTCTGTGCGGGCAAAGTTGCCGAAGGTGGTCTCCTCGTCGCGGATGACGCCCTTCTTGGCGAGCTGGAGGGGGACGGTCTCGCCCTCGCGCGTCATGTAGGGCCATCCGTCTTCGGTCCAGCGCACGGGCATCATGAATGTCTCGCGGCCGAGGTTCTCAGAATCCTTGGCTATGGGGCGGCAGGCGAGGAAGACGCTCCACCAGTCTCCGTCGGGGCCCTGAACGAGGTCGGCATGGCCGGCGCAGGTCACGGGGTTGGCGCGGTTGGCGTCGAGGGTGCGCTGTGTGAGGATGGGATTGCCCTCCCAGGGTGTGAAGGGGCCCATGGGCGAGTCGCCGCGATAGATGACCTCGCTGTGCCAGGTGGATGTGCCGCCCTCGGCTGTCATGAGGTAATATCTGCCGCCTATCTTGTAGATGTGGGGGCCTTCGCACCAGATGGGCTTCTCCTCGGGACGGCATCCCTTGTTGACGATGATCTTGCGCTCGCCGATACAGCGGTCTGCGGCGGTGTCGAACTCTACGATGCGCACCGTGCGGTGGCCGGGATATTCGGGCTTGCCGTCCGGGGCGTCGTCGTTGTTGACGATGTAGGCGCGGCCGTCCTCGTCAAAGAAGAAGGCCGGGTCGATGCCCTGCACCTCGGGGAGCGCTATGGGGTCGCTCCACTCGCCGGTGGGGTCCTGGGTCTTTACAAAGAAGTTTCCGGCACCTACGTTTGTTGTGACCATATAGTAGGTCTTGTTGGCCGGGTTGTAGGAGATGTCCGGTGCGAAGATGCCTCCGCTGACGTGCTGCTTGGCGAGGTTCTGCAGCTGTGACTCGCGGGTGAGCACATGGCCCGTTTGCTTCCAGTTGACGAGGTCGCGGCTGTGGAAGATGGGCACGCCGGGGAAGTAGCTGAACGTGGACGTCACAAGGTAGTAGTCTCCCTCTCCGTTGGTGCAGACCGAGGGGTCTGAATACCATCCGGGGAGGATGGGGTTGTAGAATGCACTGTCCGAGGCCAGCGGGTTGTCGGCATAGAAGTCGTCATTGCCCTCGTAGCTGAACGAGCTGAAGATGGCATGGGACTTCTGCGGGTTGATGTCGGCTTTGGCCGGACCGCATCCCGGCGCGGCGGCCAGTATGCCGGCCGCCAGCGCGAGCAGAATGTAGTGGTTTGTTTTCATGGGGGTTTGGTTTACATTGCAAATGTATTGAAAAGTGTCATTGAGTTAATTTTTGTATATTCATTATCGATGCGTTTATGTTCGGCGCGACGGGCGCTGTGTATCATTTTCGTTTGTTTTCGTTAAGCGTGTCCGGGTAGTTGCGCTGTGTGTCAAATGATTAAGGTGTGGAGCGGGGCAGGCCCCGGCTCCATCCTTAATCACTCACCTTTAAACAACATTTTTTTACATGAGGGTTCCAAAAACATTCAACATTTATGTCCGGTACAGATAGTCTCAACCTGTCTCCGGCCTAACTTTTTCCC
>JAIDJD010000404.1 GCA_029052375.1 Duncaniella sp.
CTTGCCGGCGGCCATCGAGTCGTTGTACCACGCCGTGAGCCTGCGCACCTCCTGATAGGCTTTCTGGCTGAGGGCCGAGTAGAGGTTGACGAGAGAGTCGCGTGTGGCGAGGCCGGCTGTCGACCCGCCTGAGGGTGTCTCGCGCGCCTTCTGGGCGCAGAGCATCTTGCGGGCGTGGGCCCCTGCGGCGAGCACAGGATATTCCACGGCGGCAAAGTAGGCGTCGGCAAGGCCGGGGCGCAGCGAGGCCTTGGCCCTGCTGACTATGGCGCCGATGCTGTCCCAGCGCTCCATGTAGCGGTCTGCCTCGCCTCCGAAGCGGTCTGTGAAGTCTGTGTTGGTCACAGGCGAGAGACCGCGCAGGTAGAGGCGCTTGTCGAGTTCGGTCTGGCTCCAGCCCATGAACTCGGGCTTGCGCTGTGCCGTCAGGCGGTAGAACTCTGTCATCGCCGGATGTATCTCAGCGCCTGTCTCCGGGCCGAACTGGCGCGAGAGCCACGCGCCGTAGTGGGCAGATATGCCGTCAGGCTTTACGGCGTCGATGTCCCATGCCATGTCCATGAAGAGCTCGAGGTCGTAGCCCGCAACCTTGGGGTCGTGGACATTGGCTATCCACAGCTTGCGGACGTTGTGGTCGTAGGCCTCGCGCATCTCGTTGTATATCAGTCCGGGCTGTGTGGTGGTGAGCCAGAGGTAGTCGTGTGGACGGCCCCAGTAGCTGAGGTGGTAGTAGACGCCTCCTCCGCCGGGACGTTTCTGCTCGTCGGGGTTGCTGAGGCGGGTTATGTAGCCGTAGTTGTCGTCACACCACATGAGGGTGACGCAGGGGGGCACCCTCACGCCGCGCTCGTACAGCTCGAGCACCTCCTTGTAGGGGACGAATACCTGCATCTGATCTTCGGGTTTGCCTACGAGCTCGGCTATCATCTTCTGCTGGTCGTCAATTACCTGCTGGAGCCCCTCGGCCTTCTCCTCCATGGTGCGGTATCCCTCCATCGAGCCGTCATGGATGCCGCGCATACCTATGGTGAACATATTGCCTCCCTCCGAACCGCTCACCTGGCGCAGGCGTTCGGCCCAGTAGTGCTTGACCTCGGCGCGGTTTGTGCGGTAGTTGAACCGTCCCTGCGTGGCCTCGTCCCACTCGCCTACATTGTTGCGCAGCAGAGGCTCGCAGTGGGACGACCCCGTGACTATCCCGAGGCTGTCTGCCAGGGCCTTGGCTCCGGCTGTCTTGAAGAATGCGCGTGTGCCGGGGTGCATGGCCGGCCAGATGGCGTTGCCGCGCAGACGCAGTATCAGCTCGAATATGCGCCGGTATGTCGCGGGGCCTATCTCGCCCTTGCGCCCGGGCTCGTGGGTGTTCTCTGCCCAGGGGCGGAGGCTCCAGTCCTCGTCGTTGATGAAGACGCCGCGATACTCCACAGAGGCTCCGTGGGTCTTGTCAAACCGGCTGTCTATAGTGAGGCTGGACCGTCTTTCGGGCACGATGTCGCCCCACCATATCCAGGGAGAGACGCCCGCGAGGCGCGAGAGCTCGAGCAGGGCATAGGCTGTGCCGCGCCCGTTGGCCCCGACGGCATATATCTTGCCGCCGTGGACGCCGAGGTGCATACCGTCTGCCAGCCCTCTCAGCCTGTCGACGGGGACTCCTTTCTTTTTCAGTTCCCTTACTGTCCGGGAGTCGGCCTTGTCGAGCTGTGCCACACGGATGGTGGAGGCTGTGGGCGAGAGGCCGGCGCCTGTGACGGCCTTGATGTCTGAGGAGAGCATCTCCGCCGCTGACCTCACTACAGGGTCGGCGGGCGTCAGATACCCTGTGCCGGCCTGTGCCTGCGCTGAGTGCCATACGAGGTCCTTTGCGGCCATGCCTCCCGCGAGGGAGAGCATGACGCAGAGGAGAAGGAGTCTTGTAAATGTTTTCATGGTCAGAGGTTGAGGTGGTCTTTGGGTTTTATTTGGCCGTCAGTATGCCTCCGGCCGAGTGGGCGGCGAAGCGGGGCGCATACTGGCTCTGTATCTGGGCTGTGCCTGCGGCATACACGCCGGCGTTGTTCACCCACATATCGTAGCTGAGTATGTAGGTGCCGGCAGGCAGGCGGTTTATGAAGATGCGGGTCGAGGCGTCGCCGTTCTCGCGGTAGAATACGAGGCCGTCGGCCGCGATGGTGCCCGGCAGCTGGTCTACGGGCTCGAGACAGGCGGCGCGCTCGTCGCGGATGGCCACATAGTCCATGGTCTGCGTGCAGGTTATGGTCAGTGTCACTCTCAGTCGGTCGCCCACGGCGAGCTGTGCTTCTGGCCCGAGGTCTGAGGTCTTGCCGTCCGCTCCTACTGTCAGGTATCGCTTTTCGATTGCAAGCTCGGGGCACGAGGCGGCCTTGAGGGCGCTCATGGCGTCTGTGTACTGCGAGATGATGGCTCCGTAGGCGGGGGTCTTGCCCTCGCGCTCTATGGTGAGAGTCTTGCCCCAAGCCTCGGAGGGGATCGGTGCGGCAAACTCGCCGAGGGTCTCCTCGACAGAGGCGGGGACTATGGGGGTCTCTCCAGCCATCACACGTGTTGTGCCGGCCTTGGGCATCTGCTTGCCCGTGGCGGCGAGGATTGTGGCTACGACGTCAGAGGTGGCGGCGGAGCTGCCCCAGTCCTGGGCGCTCTTCTCCATTGTCAGCCATTGTGCGAGCTGTCGGGCCACGGGGCTCCCGGGCATCACTCTGAGGAAGGCGTCGAGGATACGGGCGTTGCCGGCCACGGCGTTCCAGGCTGGTATCTGCTTGAAGCAGGCTCCGCGTCCGGCTATGGGAGTGACGTTCTGTGTGAGCGACTCCATCACCTGCGCGGCCACGCGGGGATAGCCGTTGCGGCTGAGGATGACGGCCGCAACGGCCTTTTCGGTGACGTCGAGCTTGCGCCAACCGGCCGAGAGGCGGTTGCAGGTGACGCTCGTTATGGCGGCGTCAGGCTTGCCGTATCCGGCCTTGCGGAAGCGGTCGTGCAGCATGACGTAGGACGTGAAGTCGCTCTTGGGGTACTTTCTGTATTCGGCCTTTGCGTCCTTGGTGTCGCGGGCGAGGGCGTCGCGGAGCATTGAAGAGAGCTTGGCGTTCTCGGGGAGGAATCCGAGCTCGCAGAGGCGTCCGGCGAGCGAAAGGACACTGTGAGAGGCCCAGGCCGAGTATTCGGGATAGCGCTGGTTCCAGGCCCAGCCACCGCCCGAGGCCTCGAGCCGGCCGAGCAGGGCTATGTTGCGCTTGATGATGCCCGAGGTGAGCTTCTTGTCGAAGAGGAGCGAGAGACGCGTCATGCGCTCTGTGTCGTCCTTGGCGTCAGACATCCACGGGGTGGACTGCAGGAGCATCATCTTGAGCTCGTCGTTGCGGCTTAGCATGGAGGTGAGCGTCTCGGCCGAGCGGTCGCTCTCTGTCCACCGGCGCAGGGTCTCGGCTATGTCGGGGTTGTCTCTGAGTATGCCCTCGGCTATGGCCGCGGCAAAGATGGCGCGGGCGGCTTCGGGAGCTGTGAACGCCTCGCGGTCTATCAGTCCGGGCAGGGCTGTGACCACATACCATACGGGATTGCCGCAGTACTGCAGGGGGTTGGCGCCCCCCTCGGGGAGCACGGGTATGGCGAGCGACACACGACCGCTGTCAGGGTCGAGATAGAAGGGGTGT
>JAIDJD010000405.1 GCA_029052375.1 Duncaniella sp.
GTCCCAGGTGTAGATCTCTTCCTCCTTGAAATCGTCGAGCAGATTGAACGGTGTGCCCGACAGGCGCAGCACTTTGGTCGTGGGTTTGGTGAGCTCTTTAATCACTGCCCTGCCGAGCTCGGTCTGCGTGCCCTCGTGGGCTTCATCTACAATGATGAGGTCCCACGGGGTTGAGAAAATGTCGTTGTTCTTGTCGAAGTTGCCGCCCACGAGCTCGGAGCCTCTGAGGTCTTGCATCGAGGCGAAGTAGATATAACGACATTCGCCTCTGCGGGCCCTCCGCTCGAGCGAGCTGAAGGTGTCGCCGTTGGTCTTGGAGCCGTAGGCGTATTCGTCGGAGTCATAGAATATTTTGCCGAAGTCCTCAAACCAGCCCGCATCGACCACAGGGCGGTGAGTGAGGATAAGGACGCGGCGGAAGTCGCCACGTTCCTTAACGACTTGCAGAGCCGAGAGCGTCTTGCCGAAACGCATTTTGGCATTCCAGAGCATCTGATTGCCTTTCTTGAATTGCCTGAGTGTCTTGTCGATAGCCTCGCGCTGTTCGGGGCGGAATTGTATGGGCGACTGTCCGACACTGACCTCAGAACCTCTGAGGGCTTTGCGGCCCTCCTTTACAGCGGCGATGGCCCGCCTGGCGGTTTCGAGGTCGCAGCAAAACCATTCGTTGGCGCCGGTGGCGTGCTGAAATTTCTTGCGCTTGATGCCGCTGCGGAGAAGCGCATCGTGGACTTCCTTGTCGTTGACAGAGGCTATCTTGCCGTCGCGCACGAAAATTGCCATTTCCGTGTGGAGAAGTTCGTATGAGATTCCGGCAGTCTTGGTGTATTGGTCGATGCGGGCCTTGGCCGCCTTGTTGAGCGCACTGCTGTTGGGCGGCAGCGTGATGTCGCCGTCCTCAAAGGAGGCCTCGCCAATTTTAAGGCAGTCGCTGTGGGCCGCGTCGGGTATGCGGAACACATATATCAGCTTGGCTTTGAGGTTAGAGAAATATTCCATGGCTGATTATTTTATAAGGTCGATGAATCGGATTTTTTGTCTGGCTTTGGGTGCACCCCAGTCTTTGATGATTGCATAAGTGCCATTATGGGCGCGTATGTCGCCGTTCTTGCACCCCTGGCATCGGGTGACGGTTTCGGTCTCGCCGAAAAGGTCTGCCACAATGGTGCGTCGTTCGCCGCAGGAGTTGGGAATGACGCCCTTGAGACCATCCATCTGCCAGATGTTCCAGGATATTATGTAGGCTATGTATTGCTGGGATTTGAGTTGCGGGTCTTTGCCGAATTTGTCACGGTAGTGGTCGAGGAAGGTATTGAGCAGAGCCTCACGGGCAAGAACGAGATTGTCTCCCTGCCACTCGTAGCCGTAAATGCTCATATAGGAGGCCTGAGCCGCTTTGAGCCAGTCGCCGCTTGTCTCGGTGTTCTCGCTGACAACGCGCAGCTTGCGGTCGAGAAGCCCGATGCGGCGTCCGACCGGAATAGGCTCGCCTGAGACGGCGTCGTGGCGGCTCGCGAGATAAGGGGCCTCGCCGCAAGTGATTTCAAGGCGGTTTTCATTCACATAGTCGCGCCACGTCTTGCCCTCCGGGAAGACGACAGGCTCGGCATTGACTATCCACGAATGGGTGCCGTCGGGGTTGTCAACTTCGGTATTGAAAACGCCCTCGCGGCCAAACCAGGCGCTGTCTATCAGATTGTTCTGTTTGTTGCATATCCAGGCGGGGGTGAACACCTCGGCCATCTCTTGGCTGCGCTGGCGCTGAAGCCGGTCTGATTTCCAGGCTCTCGGCACTATGACATTCTTGCCTCCGGCTGTGATATTGTCAGCCGTCATCTGGTCGGCCGGGCCGTATCCTTCGCCGAGGTGGCTGTAGTCGTCGGTGGCCCACAGGATGTTCTGTCCCGTGGTGTGGTCGCGGAGCAGGGTCTCCAGGAGCACGCGGGGCAGGGCTTGACGGGCGTCATTCCCGGATGCGGCACGGGCGCAGAAGTCTGGCCCTTGTTCCGAAGGCAAGGGGGCAGTGAGATAGGCGGGTGTGCCTGACGCTTTCCTGTCCATGGGTCAGGCTATAAGTCAGGGAGTGCCGCCGCAGTATGGGTATGAGAAGGGTGAGGTCTCTCCATTGCTGAATGACATTCGGGTAGTTGGACAACTTGCGAATGCCACTGTTGCTGATTCCGACAATAAAAAAGGCGCAGACGTTTATTTAAAAGTCTACGCTGAGGTCGGGCCGAGGCCCTGATTGTCGGAATACCTGTACAGAGACAATAAACGTCCACGCCATGCGTGAACATCTACTATTCTGTTCAAGTCTGTACAAAGAAGTTTCCGACGTTTCAGCGTACACGAACTGATAGCAAACGCTATATGATTCAAAGTGTGGGCCTCCTCCGAGACCCTATGTCTTGTGCAATCTTTCGATTCACACCTGCAAAGATACAAATAAAATCCGACACTGCAACTCAGAATCGCTTTGTATTTTTTTTCTGAACATATCCGGGGCGCGGGGCGTTGAATCTATGCCCGGGGTGTCGAGCCGGCGGGCTTTGAATGTACCAACCCTGAAATCTCCTCACTCTCCTATGGATATCCCCGGAATGCACGAACTGCTGATGTGGGCCGCAGTGGTCGTCCTCATCGTCACCGCATCCTACACCGGGATGCGCATCAACCGCTATCTGACCTACAAGTCCCACCGCGAGGCTATCGCCGAACTGCGGCGCCGAGTGTCCGAAGACTCGCGCCGCCGGCGCCATGCCGGCACGGCTGGCGTGTCAGACAAGTGACCTCAGCACCCCGAGTGTGCGCATGGCCCCTATGCCCCCGAGATGTATGGCCATGTAGCGTATCATCTGGTCGAGCGCCAGCCGGCGTTCGGCCTGCGTCATGCGGTAGCGGCCCATGTTGGCGAATGTCATGCGCGCCAGGCGCGCCGCCGCGTCGCTCGAGGCGGGGTCGAGGGCGTCGGAGTGGAGCGGCGCGGTCTGGCGCCAGAGGCCTTCGCGCAGGTCGAGTATCCTTCCGGGGCGCCATGTAGAGATGTCAGGCTCTATGCCGAGGGCTCCCGCAAGCCCTGTCATGAAGCACAGCAGGTAGTTGGGCAGCTCGGTCTCCGATGCCGCGTCCAGGGCGGCGGCCGAGGCGCACAGGTAGTCGAAGACGGTCTCGTCGGCCCCTCCGTGGCGCATCACGGCGGCTATGAGGTCTGCGACGAACATCGCAGTCATCTGCTTGACGGGGTGGGAGTGGAGCCTTCCGAACACCGTGGCCGGGGCCGGCTGGCGCATGGGCATCACTTCGCGCCCCGGAGCCACCGAGGTCTCGCACTGCACTATCGACAGGGGCATGGTGATGGCCCTTGTCCTGGCGGCGCCCTTGCCCCCTCCGGCGGGGACGCTGAGGGCCACGCGCCCGAGCTCGCGGCTGAAGGCTGTCAAGACCGAGCGCGAGTCCGAGTGGCGGGTGAGCCGCAGGCATACAAAGGTCAGTTTCATGGTCGCAAAAGTAAGCCATTCCGGCCTATATACCTAACCCTCGGCACAAAAATCAACGAAAGTGGAAAAAAATGCGCGAAAAATTTGCCGCTATGGAAAAATCTCCCTAACTTTGCAGGCGATTTTCGGGGAGAGATTATGTCCGTCCATGAGGCGGCGCCCCGGCTAAGGCCCATTCGTCTATCGGTTAGGACGTGAGATTTTCATTCTCAAAAGAGGAGTTCGACTCTCCTATGGGCTACAAATATAGTAACAACGAGATTAAGAAATCAATAAAATATTTCTTCACGAAAAATGGCAAATCATAAATCTTCACTTAAGAGAATCCGTCAGACCGAATCGCGTCGTCTTCGCAACCGCTACTATGCAAAGACTGCCCGCAACGCCGTGCGCAATCTTCGCAAGATGACCGACAAGGCCCAGGCAGAGGCCGCATTCCGCACCATCGGCGCAATGCTCGACCGTCTCGCCTCCAAGAACGCGATCTCTAAGAACAAGGCAGCCAACCTCAAGAGCAAGCTCGCTCACCACATCGCCAAGCTCGCGGCCTGAGACTGACCTTTTAGAAATCCCCAAATGCCATGGCGCGGCCGCGCCGGAGCCATGGCTCCATATGAGCGGGTGAGGCATAGCCCCCGCCGCTCAGCAAGGAAGGCCCATTCGTCTATCGGTTAGGACGTGAGATTTTCATTCTCAAAAGAGGAGTTCGATTCTCCTATGGGCTACCCCTTTTGTCACACCTTTGCATAGGCGAGCCCCGCAGGCCCACAGGCCCGGCGGGGCTTCGTTGCAACGGGACGGGCCAGCGCCGCTCCGGGAGGCCCCCGGGACGGCGCATTTTTTTTTGGTCATTGGCCGAATTGTTTGTAACTTTGCTCACAGTTAACAACATTCACTTTAATCTTACCAAAAATAGCTCAACAATGGGACTTTTTGAAAAACTTACAGCCAAGGCCAAGGCTTCTCGCCAGCGCATTGTGCTCCCCGAGGGTACCGAACCCCGCACACTCACCGCTGCCGACCGCATCATAGCCGAGGGCATTGCTGACATCATACTGATCGGCGACCCCAAGGAGATACTCACCATGGCCGATTCTCTCAAGCTTGCCAACATCTCCAAGGCCACCATCGTCAACCCTGCCGACGAGACGGTCATCGAATAATATGCACCCCTCTTATTCGCGCACAGAAAGTAGAA
>JAIDJD010000406.1 GCA_029052375.1 Duncaniella sp.
TGGGGTATCTCTGGGGTGAGAAACCGGCCGGTAATAAATGGAATGTCAGTGTCAGCCAGGGATTCGACTGGCCCGGTGTCTACGCGGCGAGGCGCAAGGCGGCCGGTCATGCCGACAGGGCCTCTCAGCTTCTGCGCGAGTCTGCCCTCCTCGATGCCCGCACACAGGCTCGTCAGCGTCTTGTCGACGTCATACACCTGCGTCAGCTGCTCAGTATGCAGGACTCTCTCGCCTCTCTCTCTGACAGGCTGCTCGACTATTACAAGAAGGGCGTTGAGGAGGGGATAGAGACCCGTCTCGACTACAACAAGACAGTAATCGAACGCATAGCTGTCCACCGTGAGCTGCACTCATACGAACAGCAGTGGAGCGAGCTCATGTCCCAGCTCGCATCGTTCAATGGCGGAGAAGACTTGGAGCCGATACTCAGCAGGGCAGGGGACACCTATCCTGCCCGGCCGGAGGCGGTCAAGGCCCCTTCGGCGTCGGCTGTCAGAGAGCGCGACCCGATGTATGCGGCCGCGGCCGAGCGGGCCGAGGTGCAGAAGTCGTTGGTCAAGGTTGAGAAACTCTCGCGACTCCCAGGCTTCTCGATAGGCTATGAGCACGAGACCGAGCTCGACGGCAGTTTCAACGGCTTCTCGATAGGTATATCCATACCGTCGTGGGGCAAGAGCCACAAGGCTCTCGCGGCCCGGCTCGAGGCAGAGGCGGCCATGCTTGACGCCGAAATGGCTCTGGTAGCGCAGACCTCAGCTCTCAACGCCGCCGAGACCAAGGCTGAAAAGCTCCGCCATATTCTGGAAGAGTATGAGCCTGTTGTCAACGACCCCTCCAACATCAAGCTCCTCGCTCTGGCTTTCAAAGAGAAGCAGATCACCTACCCGACCTTCATCCAGGAGAGCAACTACTTTGTCTCGGCCCGCCGGGACTATATCGATACCCTCTACGAATACCACACATTGCTTGTGACGCTGTCGAGGTACGACTGAGGCCCCGGTTTCTGCCGGCCGAGACGGTCAGGATAAGGTCCTGTCATGTATGGCAAACCGCCCGCAGAGCGCAAAAAGCCCCTCCCGAGGGGCTTTTTTATTTGGTAAATGGCGGGATTTTCACTAATTTTGCCCTCAGAAGGGGC
>JAIDJD010000407.1 GCA_029052375.1 Duncaniella sp.
TTTCGGCAAGCAAAGGCTGGATGGGCGATGTCTCTCATGAGTCGTTCGTAGGGTTCTATGACAAATTGACTGGCAAAACTGTTGCTACGGAGGCTGAGAAAGGATTTGTCGATGATCTTGAGGGCTTCATGCCGTTCAATCCCGCGGTGACTACTCCCGACGGTGATCTTATAGGCATAATAACAGTAGAGGATATCTCCCGCTGGATGGAGGAGCATCCCGATGCCAAGCTGCCTGCATCGTTGCAGAATCTTGCGGATGACGCCAATCCGGTGGTAGTGGTGGTGAGCAAATGATAGTGTGATGGAGAATCCTGCTATCTGAACCTGCGATACGAGCCCTTTGGACGGCGATCCTTGTAGAGGGGATTAGATACGGACGCCGCTGTGTCAAACTGGTGATTTTGACACAGCGGCGTCTGTATTATAGCTGATTTGTGTATTTCCGCTTCGCCCGGCTTTTTTCGGGGGAAGAATTTGTCAGATATGCCGGATCACTTTGGCAGGGTTGCCTGCTACGACCGTTGATGGCGGGACATCTTTGGTGACGACCGCTCCGGCTCCAATCACTGCGTCGTGGCCGACGGTGACTCCCGGCAATATGGTGACACATCCGCCTATCCATACATTGTCGCCGATCGTCACCGGTTCGGCCCATTCGTCGCCGGTGTTGCGCTCTGTTGCGTCGAGCGGATGGCAGGCGGTGAAGATGCTGACGTTCGGGCCGATGAAGACATGATTGCCGATCGTCACCGGAGCTTCGTCGAGTATGGTCAGATTGAAGTTGATGAAGGTGTCGTGGCCTATAGAGATGTTACACCCCCAGTCGCAGCGGAACGGCTGATTGATCTGTACGCGTTCGCCGCACCGTCCGAGAAATCCGTCAAGCAGAGCCATACGCCCGTCGACATCGTCGGGCTGCATGTCGTTGAAGCGACGCACTACGAGCTGTGCTTTGCGCAGGCCTTCCTGAAACTGCGGCATGGCTGCGCGATAGCGCCGGCCTGTGACCATTTTGTTCCACTCGGTCAGGAATGGTTCCATGCTTATGGCTGCTGTAGGCTGTAGATGTCAGTGAGCTTTATGTCGAACACCAGCACGGAGTAGGGCAGTATGATGCCGGTCGACTGTGTGCCGTAGCCCTGATCGGAGGGGATGACGACGCGGCAGCTGTCGCCTACGCGCATGTCGGTGAGGGCGATCTGCCATCCGCTGATCATGTCGGATGGGCGGAAGCGGTAGATGCTGTCGCCGTAGGTGGTCATGGTGAACGATGAGTCGAACGGCTCGTCGTTGTACAGGCGTCCGATATATTTGGCGTCTACTGTGCTCGTGATGAGCGGCGAGAGATTGCCTTCGGTCTTGGTGCGGTCGTTGAAGTAGTGGATGAGCACCCCTGAAGTGGGATACCACGCCGGCGCGAGTTTGGTGTAATAGGGTTTGCCGTCGACGTCGGTCAGAGCGATCTGTTTCTGATACCACTCGTTGTTGGCCTCGCGCCACTCTTCGTATTCGTCCCATGTGTTCTCGCTGTTGCACGACGAGATGCATGCGCCGGCGGCGATGACAGCCGCCAGCAATGATGTGGTGGGGAACAGTTTCATCGTGGTCAGAATTTTACTTCAGGTGCTGACTGTGCGGAGTCGTCGGCCTGGAACTGCGGCTTCGGGCTGAAGCCGAACCATCCGGCGTAGATCACCGTGGGGAATTTCTTGATGGCGGTGTTGTAGGCAGCCACGGCCTGGGTATATCGCCCGCGCGCTGTGGCTATGCGGTTTTCGGTGCCTTCGAGCTGTACCTGAAGGTCGCGGAAGTTTTCGTTGGCCTTGAGGTCGGGATATGCCTCAGAGACAGCAAGGAGCTGCTTGAGGGCTCCTGTCAGCTGGTTCTGGGCCGCCTGGAATTTCTGGAGTGTCTCCTCGTTGAGGTTGTCGGCTGTGATGTTGACAGAGGTGGCGGCGGCGCGTGCCTTGGTCACCTCCTCGAGGGTCGAGCTCTCGTGCGAGGCATACCCCTTGACGGTGGAGACAAGGTTGGGTATGAGGTCGGCGCGGCGCTGATACTGGTTCTGCACCTCGGCCCACTGCTGTTCTACGCCCTGCTTCTGCTCTACGAGCGAGTTATAGTTGCATGAGCTCAACAGGGGCACAAGAGCCACGAGGACAAGGATATGGCGAAAGAGAGACATTTGGGGTAGTTTAAAGTTTAAAGAGTTGAGAGTTGAAAGTTGAGTGTTGAGAGAGTTGAGTGTTGAGAGTTTAAAGAGTTGGGAGTTGAGAGCTGAAAATTCTGAATTTCCAATTCTCAATTCCCAATTCTCCGTTCTCAATTCTCAGCCGAGCTTGCGCAGGAGCGAGTTGATGCTCACGGCGTTGTGGATGAGCTTGTGAAGGTCGGCAATGGCCACACGGCTCTGCTCCTTGGAGTCGCGCTCGCAGTGGGTGACGGTGTTGTCGTCGAGGGTCTGATGGTCTACGGTGATGCAGAAGGGGGTGCCGATGGCGTCCTGGCGGCGATAACGCTTGCCGATGGAGTCCTTCTCCTCGTAGTGTGTGGCAAAGTCGAACTTGAGGTCGTCGACTATCTCGCGGGCCTTGTCGGGCAGGCCGTCCTTGCGCACGAGGGGCATGACGGCACACTTGACGGGAGCCAGGGGCGCGGGCAGGTGGAGCACGACGCGCTTGTCGCCTCCCTCGAGGTCCTGCTCCTCATAGCTCGAGCAGAGCACGGAGAGGAACATACGGTCTACGCCGATAGAAGTCTCGATGACGTAGGGGGTGTAGCTTTCGCCCAGCTCGGGGTCGAAATACTGTATCTTCTTGCCTGAGAACTTCTCGTGCTGCGAGAGGTCAAAGTCTGTACGCGAGTGGATGCCCTCCACCTCCTTGAATCCGAAAGGCATACGGAACTCGATGTCGGTGGCTGCGTTGGCGTAGTGGGCGAGCTTTTCGTGGTCGTGATAGCGATACTTGTCGTCGCCGAGGCCGAGAGCCTTGTGCCAGCGCAGGCGGAACTCCTTCCAGCGGCCGAACCACTCCATCTCAGAGCCGGGGCGCACAAAGAACTGCATCTCCATCTGCTCGAACTCGCGCATACGGAAGATGAACTGGCGGGCTACAATCTCGTTGCGGAACGCCTTGCCTATCTGGGCGATGCCGAAGGGGATGCGCATACGGCCGGTCTTCTGGACGTTGAGATAGTTGACAAAGATGCCCTGTGCGGTCTCGGGACGGAGATATACCGTCATGGCTCCGTCTGCTGTAGAGCCCATCTCGGTGCGGAACATGAGGTTGAACTGGCGCACGTCGGTCCAGTTCTTGGTGCCGGAGATAGGACATACGATCTCCTCGTCCACGATGATCTGGCGGAGCTCCTCGAGGTCGCCGTCGTTCATGGCCTTGGAGAAGCGCTCGTGCAGGGCCTCGCGGCGGGCCACCTGCTCCTGGACGCGGGGATTGGTCTGGCGGAACATGGCCTCGTCAAAGCTCTCGCCGAAGCGCTTGGCGGCCTTGGCCACCTCCTTGCTTATCTTGTCGTCGAGCTTGGCTATCTGCTCCTCGATGAGGACGTCGGCGCGATAGCGCTTCTTGGAGTCGCGGTTGTCGATGAGGGGGTCGTTGAAGGCGTCTACGTGGCCGGAGGCCTTCCAGATGGTGGGGTGCATGAAGATGGCCGAGTCGATGCCTACGATGTTCTCATGCAGGAGGGTCATGGAGTCCCACCAGTAGCGTTTGATGTTGTTTTTGAGTTC
>JAIDJD010000408.1 GCA_029052375.1 Duncaniella sp.
TATCGTTGTCTTACAAACATAAAAATGAGATGACAGATGATTTTTAGCGGCACGAAATTACAAAAATATTCCTGTTGTCAGACATTTTTTTGTACTTTTGTGCAAAAATAAAACATCATCACTGCAAAATCAATCTAAATCAAGAAAAATGGAAAAAGTCAACCGCTGTGTGGCTGAGCCTGTCCGCCAGCTGCTTTCAGACAAAGCCTGGGCGCGCTGGACCGTCCTTGTGCTTGTCGCAAGCATGATGCTCTTCGCTTATATGTTTGTGGATGTCATGTCTCCGCTCCAGTCTCTGATACAGACCCAGCGCGGATGGTCGCCCGACGCCTTCGGCTACTATGCGGGCGCCGAGTATATCCTAAACGTCTTCGGATTCCTGATACTCGCCGGCATCATCCTTGACAAGATGGGAGTGCGCTTCACCGGCACCCTCTCGGCATCTCTGATGGTAGGAGGCGCCTTCATCAAGCTCTATGCCATCTCTTCTGTCTTCGAGGGGACAGCCCTCGACCTCTGGCTCTCGTCGTGGTGGACAGAGATGCCCGGCTCGGCCAAGCTGGCCGCCTTCGGCTTCATGATTTTCGGCTGCGGCTGCGAGATGGCCGGCATCACGGTCTCCAAGACTCTGGCCAAATGGTTTGAAGGCAAGGAAATGGCGCTTGCGATGGGCCTTGAGATGGCCATCGCCCGCATCGGCGTCTTTGCCATCTTCTCCATCTCGCCCCGTCTTGCTGAATGGGGCGGCACACCCTCGGTGGTTCCCCCCGTGGCCTTCTGTGCCTGCCTGCTCTGCGTAGGCCTTCTCTGCTACATAGTGTTCACCTTCATGGACTACAAGCTAGACAAGGAGATGGGCGAGAGCAAGGCCGACGGCGAGGCCGACGACGAGGAGTTCAAGCTCTCTGACGTCGGCGCGATATTCTCGAGCAAGCTCTTCTGGATCATCGCCATGCTCTGCGTGCTCTACTATTCGGCCATCTTCCCCTTCCAGCGCTATGCGGCCAATATGCTCCAGTGCAACCTCGGCATCACCGAGACCCAGGCCTCAGACATCTTCCGCTGGTTCCCCATCGGCGCCGCCTGTCTCACCCCCTTCCTGGGATGGTTTCTCGACAACAAGGGCAAGGGCGCATCGATGCTGATACTCGGCGCCATACTCATGATAGTCTGCCATCTGACATTCGCCTTCGTAGTGCCCTCGACCAAGAGCGAGGTGCTCACCTACTCGGCCATCGTGGTGCTCGGCATCTCTTTCTCTCTTGTGCCCGCGGCCCTCTGGCCCTCTGTGCCCAAGGTGATGGACAAGAGATTTCTCGGCAGCGCCTACTCCTTGATATTCTGGGTCCAGAACATCGGCCTGGCCTTCGTGCCCATCATCATCGGCAAGGTGCTCACAGCCTCGAACCCCGGCGTCACCGACCCCATGAAGTATGACTACACCGCCCCGATGTGTGTCTTTGCCTCTCTCGGCGTGCTCGCTCTCATCTTCGGCATCGTGCTCAAGGCCATGGACGCCCGCAAGCACTATGGCCTCGAGAAGCCCAACATCATCAAGGACTACGAGGAGATGCGCATAGACGGCGAGGCATAAGCCCCGGCCCGGACACCCCAACCTACTGAAAAGAACAGAGAATTGAGAATCGGGCCACGCCTCGCAGACAGGGCCGCGGACTGCTCTCAATTCTCTTTTTTCAAGCCCCTACACCCCTACCCCCAAGACTGCAATGGAAAACCTCAAGAAGCGGACAGAAGAGCTCCGCCGCCAGATCAACGACCACAACAAGGCATACTACGTAGACAACAATCCCTCAATCTCAGACCGCGAGTTCGACGCACTGATGAGAGAGCTCGAAGATATCGAGAATGCCCATCCCGAGCTCGACGATCCCCTCTCGCCTACCCACCGCGTAGGCTCTGACCTCACCAAAGGGTTTGACCAGGTGGTCCACGTGCGCCCGATGCTCTCGCTCTCCAACACATATTCGATAGAAGAGGTGGACGAGTGGGCCGCGAGGTGCAACGAAGCCTTGGGACGGAAGGGAGGTTTCGACTCGGTCCCCGTTGTAGGCGAGATGAAGTTTGACGGCACCAGCATATCGCTGACCTACAAGAACGGACGCCTCGTGAGGGCTGTGACACGCGGCGACGGCGAGAAGGGCGACGACGTGACGGAGAATGTAAAGACCATCCGCTCCATACCCCTGGTGCTTGCGCCGGGGTCGTGGCCCGAGAGCTTCGAGATAAGGGGCGAGATAGTACTGCCGTGGAAAGAGTTTGACCGCATCAATGCCGAGAGAGCCTTCAACGAAGAGCCACTCTTTGCCAACCCCCGCAATGCGGCGGCCGGCACACTGAAAATGCAGAATCCGGCCATTGTGGCGAGCCGCGGTCTCGACGCATACTTCTACTACCTGCTGGCCGACGAGCTCCCCTCCGAGAACCATTACGACAACATGATGGCGGCCAAGGAATGGGGATTCAAGGTATCGGGAGCCATGACACTGCTCCACTCTGTCAGCGCCGTGGACGACTTCATCAAAATGTGGGACACTGAGCGCAGGACACTCCCCGTGGCCACAGACGGCCTTGTGTTCAAGGTCAACGACCTGAGGCAACAGCTCAATCTTGGCTTCACGGCCAAGTCGCCCCGCTGGGCCATTGCATACAAATTCCCGGCCGAGCGAGCCCTGACGCCGCTGAGGTTCGTGTCGTTCGAGGTGGGACGCATGGGCATCGTCACCCCTGTGGCAAATCTCGAGCCAGTCCTCCTCTCCGGCACGATAGTCAAGCGTGCCTCGCTGCACAACGAAGACATAATGCGCTCGCTCGACATCCACGACGGCGACAACCTGTATGTGGAGAAGGGCGGCGAGATAATACCCAAGATTACGGGCGTGGACGAGGGCGCGAGAAAGCCCGGAGCCAAGCCCATTGAGTTTGTGACCCACTGTCCCGCCTGCGGCACAGCACTGACAAGAATCCCCGGCGAGGCCGCCTGGCAGTGTCCGGACAAGTATGGATGCCCGCCGCAGATAATAGGCCGACTGGAACACTTCGTAGGCCGCCACATGATGGACATCGACGGCATAGGCGAGGAGAACTGCGCCATGCTCTACAACGCCGGCCTGGTGAAAGACATAGCCGACTTCTACAACCTCAAGCCCGAACAGCTCGAGAGCCTCGACCGCCTCGGCAAACGCTCGGCCGAGAGGATTATGAAGGGAATAGAGGCATCGAAGAGCGTACCGTTCGACCGTGTGCTCTACGCGCTGTCAATCCCCTTCGTGGGCGAGACTCTCTCGCGCAAGATAGCAAGACAGGTGCGCGGCCTCGACCGACTGATGGAGCTGACACCAGAACAGCTGACAGCTCTCGAGGATGTCGGGCCTAAGATTGCGGAATCGATAGTGGAATTCTTCGCATACGAACCCAACCGCGCCATAATCGAAAGGCTAAAGGCGGCAGGAGTGCAGACATCCCTTCCAGAAGAAGAGCCGGGAGAAACCTCGGACAGACTCGCCGGCAAGACCATCGTGATAAGCGGAGTATTCGCCAAGCACTCAAGGGAGGAGTACAAGGAGATGATAGAGAAGAACGGAGGCAAGAACTCCGGTTCAATCTCAAAGAAGACATCCTTTGTCCTCGCCGGCGACAACATGGGTCCGGCCAAGCTCGAGAAAGCCAAGAGCCTCGGCGTGGCCATCCTCAACGAGGATGAATTCTTAGCAATGCTTGAAGGCGAGGGAGAATGAAAGTGAGCGGACTTGCAAAGCGCATCATTCTCAGCCTCGGCGCCTTGACTCTCTGCGTCGTCGCATTTACGCTCTACGCAAACATCAGCGTAGAGCATAAGGCCAAGAGCAGGCTGTACAGCTACGTCGAGTCCATTCCGCACAACAGAGTGGCCCTACTGTTGGGCACCAACCCGCTGAACAGATGGGGAGGCGCCAACTCATACTTCACCAACAGGATAAACACAGCGGCCAAACTCTACCACGCAGGGAAGGCAGACTATATTATAGTTAGCGGAGACAACCACGTCAAGCATTATGACGAGCCGTCGGCCATGCGCGATTCGCTGATGGCCCACGGCGTGCCGGAGGAGAGTATCGTCATGGACTATGCCGGATTCAGAACGCTCGACTCGGTGGTGAGGGCCAAAGAGGTGTTCGGATGCGACACCCTGACCATCATATCGCAGGCCGACCATTGCGCAAGAGCGCTCTACCTCGCCGAAGCAAACGGCATAGAGGCTGTGGCAATAGAGGCTCCGCTTAGAGCCGGACGGTGGGTGAGGACAAGGCTCGCAGTGAGAGAGTGGCTCGCGAGAGACAAGATGATGCTTGACTTACTGACAGGCAAGCAACCGCATTTCCTCGGCGAGAGGATTGAGATTCAGACCGCCACGGCTCTGCCCGGGAAATGGAAGGTGAAAGAATATGCAGACCTGTTCAGCTCCGATATGGCTAAAGGCCTTGTGGCCGCCGACGGGAATTACACACTCCGTTTAGACAACACCGGGACTTTCTGGCTGACCACAGACTGCAACACCGTTTCGGGAGAATACACAACAGACAGCCGCCGGCTGAAATTCCTGAACGCAATATCCACCGAGATGGCCTGTGACAGAGAATTTGCAGAGCATAGGCTCAAAGCCTGCATCTCTCAGACAGAAAAATATGATTTACCCACAGACAGCACGCTGAGACTGCTGTCCAGCAGAAATACAGTCTTAATTTTACTTGAAAAATGAAAAAGATAATCAGCATGATGGTGTTCATAGCCATCGCTTTGGCCGTGAGGGCCGACAGCATTACATTGG
>JAIDJD010000409.1 GCA_029052375.1 Duncaniella sp.
ATCTTCAGTGGCTTGGTCCGGTGGCGTTCTCAGAAGTCGATGACGTTCATCGGCATGAGTATCATGGTGAGGTCTGTGTCGGGCTTGTTCTCGACGGGGAGAATGACGGCGGGACGCGAGCGGTCTGCGAGACGGAAGAGGATATCCTCGGTCCAGAGCACCGATGCGAGCTCGATGAGGTATGTGGAGGAGAATCCGATGACCATCTCGCTGTCGCCGGTGTATTCGGCGCCGAGCGTCTCCTCGCCCGAGGTGCTGTACTGGTTGTCGACAGCCTTGACCTCGAGACGGTCGGGGGTGACACGGAACTTGATGAGGCCGTGGCCCTCGTCGACAAAGAGGCTGACACGGCGCACGGCGGTGATGAACTGCTGGCGGTTGACGCGGAGCTCATAGGGATTGTTGCGCGGTATCACCTTGTCGTAGGCGGGATAGTTGCCCTTGATGAGACGGCTCTCGAAGGTGTACGAGGGGGTCTCGAAAATCACTCCCTGCTCGGGCACGAGGGTGACGGTGACCTCCTCTTCCTTGCCGTAGACCTGGCGGAAGACGTTGGTCGACTTGTTGGGGAGGATGAGCGAGCCGGTGACGCCGGGGGCTATGCCCTTGTCCTCGAACTTGACCAGACGGCGCGAGTCCGTGGCCACGAAGGTGATGGATTCGGGCTTGATGTCGAGATAGACGCCCATCATCTGGGGATGCACTATCTCTGTGCCGGTGGCGAAAGCCGTATAGTCGAGGCCGCGCAGGAGCGTCGAGCCCTTGGCGGTGAAGCTGACGGTGTTCTCGCTCGAGGGCTTCTCGAGGCGGGGATACTCACGGCCCGGGAGACCCATGAAACGGTATGAGCCGTCGGGGTGGCGGAGCTCGACGTTGAGGGTGTCGTCGTCGACATCGAAGCGCAGTTCCTGCTCGGGCATGACACGCAGGAGCTCTACCATCTTGCGGGCATCGATGCAGACCTCGCCCTCGCCATCCACGTCTATGAGGCCGATGCGGCCGCAGAGGGTGTTCTCGCCGTCGCAGGCTGTGACGGTCAGCGTGTTGTCCTTGATCTCAAACAGGAAGTAATTGAGGATGGTGAGGGCATTCTTTGCATTGATCACTTTGCTTACAGACGAGGTAAGGCCATGAAGGAGCTTGCTCGGTACAGTAAATTTCATAGGTTTGGAGTATCTGTATAGAGGGTTGTTTTACTTTTCTATTTTAGCTTACAAAGGTAGTGATTTTTTCGGTATCCCACTCCATCCCGACACAAAAAATATCAAAACCGCGGGCCTCCCCGGCCTCCCCCGGCCTCCCCGGCCGATGCAGGCCTTGAACCTTAAGTGGCGGAGACGTGTTGTATGAATGACAACAACTAAACAACAAGGTTATGAAAAGATTGATACTTTCGCTCGCCCTTGTCGTGGCGGCCGTAATGGGCCTGTCTGCGTCAGGCAAGTATGCACACGACGCAAGCGTCCTCCCTGAGGCCGCTCGTGCCACCATCGCCGCCAACTTCAAGGCCAAGGTGAGCGTGGTCAAGATAGACAAGGACTTCGGACGCATCAGCGAGTACGAAGCTGTGTTGTCGGACGGGTCTGAGATAGACTTTGACCGGGCCGGAAACTGGAAAAGCGTGGAGACCAACCGCGCTGTCTCGGTCCCCTCGGGGTTTGTGGCCGAGCCTATCAAGGAGTTTGTCAGGAGCAAGCACCCCGGCACAAAGATTGTAGGCGTGGAGAAGAAGCGCGGAGGATATGAGATAGACCTCAGCAACGGCATAGACATAAGGTTTGACTCCGAAGGACAGTTTGTCCGATATGACGACTGACCCTCTGGCCCGGACATACCGGCAGAGCTCCCCGAGCCCGGCGCCGTTGAAAAAAAACGATTTGCTATCCGATTGCATATCAGTCCATTGACTGGACTAGGGAAATATTTTTCAAAAAAAGTTCGCTTTTGCTCGAACTTTTTGAATGGGAGGTTTGTTCTAACTACAAACTAAATCCTATTATCATATGCAAGGCTATTTCCCCTACTCCTACATCATCGGTCTCTGCGAATCTATAAAGCAGTCTGTCAACAGGCACGCATTCTTCGGCGAATGGTATGTGAGCGACTCCGAAGCCGAGACCGGCTCCATGGCCAGCCCGCAGACAATAAGCGAGCTCTACTATTGACCGGACCTCAACAAAGCATCGACAGCCGGGCACCCTCAACAGTAGGATGCCCGGCTGTACTGTATCAATGCACGGCGCCTGCGGGGGGGGATGTCAGAGCTTGACGCAGACCTCCCGGCCGTCATAGGCCACCGACCTTGCCGCAGGACGGCTCTTGCCGTCGAAGAAGATGATGTTGAAACTGCGGGTCTCCTTCATGCCGTCGAACGAGCCTTTGCGGTCACCTATCGTGAGCGTGCGCTCATTGTCGTCATAAGAGATGGGAATATCGGTATAGAAGCCCTTCTCGTAATTGTAGTTGGTGCCCTCGTCCTCGTAGAGGCTGAAGTCTCCGTGGCGCCCGGCGTAGACAAGGATTGCAACCGGCTCAGGCGACTCCTGCGAGGCATACTGTATCTCTCCGCCTACAGGGATTATCGAGCCTCCGCGCACATACAGAGGCATCCTCTCGTACGGAGCCTCGACAGCGAGGGTCTGCCCGCCCTCCACGGCCTTGCCCGTATAGAAGTCGTACCACAGCCCGCCGGGGAAATAGACATCGCGCTCTCGCGCACCGTACCTGCATACGGGGGCCACAAGGAAGGCCGGCCCGAACATATACTGGTCCTGAAGGTTGCGGACAGCCTTGTCTCCGGCAAAGTCCATCACCATGGGACGCATGATGGTATAGTCTTCGAGCCACGTCTTTCCTGCAAGCGAATAGATGTAGGGCATCAGGCGGTAGCGGAGCTTGGTATAGTCCACTATCGAGCTGTAGGCCGGGTGTCCCTCGGGCGCTATGTTGTAGACCTCGCGGAAGGGCCACTGGCCGTGGGCGCGGAAGAGAGGCGCAAAGGCCCCGAACTGGTACCAGCGCGTGTTGAGCTCGCGCCACTCCCTGAGGTCGGCCGTCTCCTCTCCCGTCTTGTCCCAATGTTTCTGAGCCTTGACATATCGGTCTTCCACACAGAATCCGCCTATGTCCATGGTCCAGTATGGTATACCGCTGACTGCAAAGTTGAGTCCGGCGGATATCTGAGCCTCCATGTCCTCCCAGCGCGTGGCTATGTCTCCGCTCCACGTGGCCGTAGAGTAGCGCTGCAGTCCCGAGAATCCCGAGCGGGTGAGCAGGAAGACGCGCCTGTCGGGGTCTGCGCCGCGCTGTCCGTCATAGATGGCCTCGGCGTTCATCAGGGCGTAGGCGTTGAAATACTTGGCCGAGGGGCCGAGAGCCGTGGGCGTCGTCAGGTACTTGCGGTATTCGATGTCGGTGCAGTCACGTATGTTGGGCTCGCTGGCGTCCATCCACCAGGCGTCAATGTCCAGGGGCACATAATGGTCTTCCAGCTGGCTCCAGAACAGCTTGCGGGCCTCTGGGCGGTAGGCGTCGTAGAACGAGCCGAGATAGCCCGGGCCCACCCAGTCGCGTATGCTGTCGCGGATGGCACCGCGGTACATCCACCCGTTGCGGTCAAACTCTCTGAAGTGTTCGGTCGAGGCATAGAACTTGGGCCACACCGACACCATCACATGGGCGTCCATGGCATGGATAGAGTCTACCATACCCTTGGGGGCGGGGAATCGCGCTGGGTCGCACTCCTGGCG
>JAIDJD010000041.1 GCA_029052375.1 Duncaniella sp.
TGGCGTGGCTGTGGCACTTGTCTGGGCCTCGTGTATTTCTCGAGGGTGAGGTGATACATGATCTCTTCAGGCCAGAGGGCGGTGTCGGGCGTCTCGAGTATGAGGGGGATGCCGTCCATACGGAGGTCGTTCATCAGCCTCTCCCAGAATGGCGCGGCGAGCTCGCCTGTGGCTATCGGGGCGTGGCGGTCTACGTGCGAGCCGGCCTTCTTGAGTGTGTCGTTGAGGTGCATGGCCGAGAGGTAGCCGAATCCTACGGTGTCTCCGAACTCCTTCCATACGGCCTCGTAGCCCTCAGGTGTGGTCATGTCATACCCGGCGGCATGGGCGTGGCAGGTGTCTATGCAGACGCCCACGCGGGTCTTGTCTTCGACGCCGTCTATGATGCGCGCTATCTGGCTGAAGGTGAATCCCAGGTTGCTGCCCTGGCCTGCGGTGTTCTCTATCACGGCCTTGACGCCTGAGGTGGCCTCGAGGGCGAGGTTGATAGACTGGGCTATGAGGTCGAGGCAGGCGTCGGGGTCCATCTCCCTGAGGTGGCTCCCGGGATGGAAGTTGAGCATCGTCAGCCCGAGCTGTTCGCAGCGGCGCATCTCGTCGAGGAATGCCTCGCGAGACTTGGCGAGCTTCTCCTTGTCCGGGGCGCCGAGGTTGATCAGATAGCTGTCGTGGGGCAGTATCACGGAGGGGGTATAGCCGCACTCGGCACAGTTGGCCCTGAAGCGTTCGGCTTCGGCTTCTGAGATGGGTTTTGAGGCCCAGCGCGAGGGGTTGCGGGTGAAGAGTGCGAACGAGAGCGCCCCTATGCTGCGGGCGTTGAGGGGGGCGTTGGATACCCCTTTTTCTACGGCTACGTGTGCTCCTACAAGTTTCATTTCTTAATCTCTACGGGTGTCTTGGATATACGTCAGGCACGGCTCGGGAGTGGGGATGCGTGACGATATACAAAGTTAACGATTTTCTTGCTGTCAGCCAATCGGTTTTAGCTTTATTTAAGGAAAAAAGCTTGCCGGCCTCAGGTCAGTACCACCGGACACCGTTGGAGAGCGACGAGCGCTTGTCGTACTTGAGGTCCTGCAGGAGCGACGACTTGACGGAGATGTGGAAGTTGTAGCTCTTGTACGGGCCTACCGGGACAAAGCTGGCGCGCATCGTGAAGCAGTGCATATCCCTCGATATGTTGCAGTTCATGTAGGCGAGCTTGTGTGTGTCGAAGTTATACGAGGCCGAGAAGCCGAGGCTCCAGTTGGAGGTGGGTCTTATGTTGCCTGAGAGAGAGAGGTTTTGCGTTATCTTTCCCTTGTATTCGAGCTTGTCGTAGTCGAAGTCTCCGTAGCCGTAGTTGATAGAGTAGTTGAAGGTCAGGTTCCAGGGGACGCTCCAGTCCATGTATCCGTTGCGTCCTATCTGTATGCCGTTCTTCTTCTTGTTGTTGGGTGTCGGTGTCGGCGGTTCTTCGTAGTCCGATGTGTCCGAGGCGAATCCCTGGTCTTCGCTCTGCCTGTCGTCGTCCTTCTTGTTGTCGTCGCCGCGTCCGAACAGCTTTTTGAATGTGTCGTTGTTGATGGAGTAGCTGAATGATGTGCCTGTGCTCGAGAGACGTCCCCAGCCCTTGCCGTGAGTGAGGCGCAGTTTGTTGATGCGTACGGGGCGTCCAGAGGAGTTGAGGCCGTACATATAGACGTCCCACGTGGCCGAGAGGTTGAGGTTGAAGTTCTTGACCAGGCGGAGCATTATGGAGGTGTTGAGGTTGGACCACCGCATGGAGTCGGCGGCGAAGTTGTAGCTCTGCGAGAGGGTGAGGTTTTCGATGAGCGAGACCTTCTTCTCTCCTATTGAGTCTTTGTCAGAGCGCAGCTTCATCTCGAGGTTGTTGGCCAGGTTGATGTTGACAGAGCCGTTGCGCCCTGTCCCCGGGACGCCGAAGAGGCTGTTGGGGAAGTAGGAGTACTGCCGCTTCTGCAATTCGCCCGAGGCGTCCTTGTACGAGTAGCTGCCGTAGTATCCGAAGAAGGGCGAGCCGAAGTCCGGAGACCCGCTGAAGGAGACAGACGGGGTGAGGACGTAGCGTATCATCTTCACCTTGTCGCCCAGGAATGGCAGGGGCTGGAAGAAGCCGTAGACCTTGGTCGAGGCCGAGACGGCGGCCGAGAAGTCCCAGACGTTGTAGAGGCTGTATACGGTGTCGAGCACCTCGGCCGACGCGTTGGGGTCCCACTGGCGGCGCACCTTCTGTGTGTACATCCTGTCTGTCAGCGAGACAGACGGTGTGATGTTGAAGTATTTGAGGACGTTGAATGTGGCCGAGATGGGCACGGAGTGTTTCATGCCGTTGCGCCAGTCTCTGATGAGGTTTTTCTTGAAAAACTCGTTCTGCTTGGAGGTCAGCGAGTTGTTGAGCTGGCCCGAGTATGAGAGCTTGATCTTTTCGTACCACTTCTCGGCTCCGACGGGGTGGCGGCGCTTGAAGGGGTAGACCTGAGACATCGTGATGGTGACGTTGGGGAACGACACGGCCAGCGTGGAGTCTTGCGAGCGCTGGGTGACGTTGGCCGTGGTGGAGAACGACCATTTGGAGTTGGGTATGCGGTAGGTCATGTTGACCGTAGAGCTCTTGGTGTTCTCGGTGAACGATGAGGAGTAGTATGAGCCGAGGTCGTTGCGCGAGTAGCCCGAGGTGGTATAGTTGACCGAGGCCGAGAAGTTCATGTTGGGGTTGGCCTTGGCGTCCTGTGTATGGGTCCAGAGCACCTGGAAGTTGGTGCTCTTGCGGTAGTCCGGCATACCCTTGTCGCCCATGATGGTCTTGAGGTAAGAGATGTTGAAGTTGCCCGAGAACTTGTAGCGCTTCAGGTAGCTCGACTGTGCCCTGAGGCCCCACGAGCCGAGGGTGTAGAGCTCGCCCGTGAGGGCCAGGTCTATGTTGTCCGAGATGGCAAAGTAGTATCCGCCGTTGCTCAGGTAGTATCCGCGGTTGTAGTCGTCGCCGAATGTGGGGAAGATGATGCCCGACGAGTATTTGGACGAGAACGGGAAGTAGCCGAAGGGGACGGCCAGCGGGAGCGGGAGCCCGGCGAGCACCATGTAGGCCGGGCCTGTGACGGCGTCCTTGCCGGGGCGCACCTTGGCCTTGGTGAGCTGCATATAGAAGTGCGGGTGGTCGTGGTCGGCACAGGTGGTGTATTTGGCGTTTTCGACATAGAATGTGTTGTCGTCCACCTTCTTGGAGCGTCCGCCGGTCAGGTAGCCCTCGCCCTGCTGTGTAACCACTCCGGTGATGAATCCGTGCTCCGTGTCGAAGTTGTAGGTCATGGTCTTGGCCTCGTATGAGGTGCCCTTGTCGTTGAAGACGGGGGTGCCGATGATGTCGCCGATAGAGTCGGGGACGCCTGTGGCATAGACCGTGGTGCTGTCCAGATTCATGCGTATCTGGTTGGCCGTAAGGTCGATGTCGCCATATACGACCTGAGAGGGGCCGTACATATACGCCACGTTGCGCCCGAGGAGCACTATCGAGTCTGTGGCCGAGAAGTCTACGGAGTTGTCGAGGTCGGTCTTGGTGCGGACTATGCGCGACGAGTCTTTGGCGGGTGTGATGCGCGTGCGGCTCAGGCGGGTGCGCCGTGTCGAGTCGATGTTGGCTGTGTGGCGCTGTATGGGGCTGGATATGCTGTCTCTCCTCAGCGAGTCTGAGGCTGTCGAGTCTGCCGTCGATGCCAGGGTGTCGGGGGCGGGCGTTATCCTTCTGGGCCTCAGCTTGGCCCTTGGCGAGCGTCTTGCGGGGAGCGCCGATGTGTCGGCCTCGGACACAGACGCAGGCTCCGAGGCCTCGGGGGCGGAGCCGCTCGCGGCCTGAAGCTCGGGCAGGGTGGCCTGGGCCGTCCCGGCAGGCCTGGAGAAGCCCGTCACGGCGGCCACGCAGAGCATGACGATGAGTATTATGAGAGCCTGTGTCTTCCTCAAGGGGTCAGGTGGTGGTTCGGTTTTACAAAAGTTCTTGCAAAGTTAAGAACTTCCTTTCAAACCACCAACCCGCACCCTGCCCGGCGCTGCATAATTATTGTTAACGGATGCAAAATCAGAGACACTCTGTCCGCGTGGAGGTCATAGCTCCTTCTTGGCTTTGTTCATGGCGCCGGTGACGTAGTTGGTGAGGTAGACGGTGAAGAGCGGGAATATCACCATGCCCGAGCACGGGAGCACGACGGCCACTATCTTGCCCGAGACGGTGACGGGCGAGATGTCGCAACCCACGGTAGACATATTCATGAAAGACCACCAGAGGGCCGTCCAGTATGTGTCTACCTCGGGGTTGACGCCATGTTCGCGCTGGAAGAAGATGAGCGAGCAGAAGTAGGTGACCAGCATCATGATGGAGAGATAGGACATGAAGAGAGAGGTGACGGCGTTGCTCGAGAGATAGCCTATCACTATCGACATGGCCAGGGCTCCGCGGGCCAGGGGTATGAACCTGACGAAGTAGAGGGCGTCGGCTGTGAGGTGTATGTCCATCAGGCTGACTATGTTGAGGTAGGGGATGGAAAGCATCAGAAATACCAGGCGGTGTCTGAAAAACCTCCATTTGTCGGCCGAGACTATCAGCTCTACGAAGAAGTCTACGATGAAGAAGACGCACACCCAGAGCTGGAATGTCATGTAGGAGCGGTTTTGCAGGAAATCGACTTCCTTGAATGTGTCTATCGATATCCATACTATCAGGGCGCCCGACAGCAGGAGGACGATGGTGTTCATGAATCGCAGAAGGTCTCTCTTGCCCTTGGACAGGCGGGCTGGAGCCTTTGTGGCTGTGGTGTTTGCGGCTGAGGACATGACTGCTGGGATGAATATAGTTGGAGACGTGTGGGTTATATGATTCTAACATTGTCCGGATGGGTTATGTTCAATGCCGCGGTCTGCAGCCGGGAGGCGGACAGACAAAAAAAGTCTTATAAGACCGGCGGGTCTTATAAGACTTATGGCTATGATGCGGTCTGCAGGCCTTGTACGGACAGGCCCTGAGCCGCGCGGATATCGCTCTTACTTCTCGCGCATGAAGACGTTGACGGGTGTGCCGTGGAAGTCCCAGTTATCGCGTATCTTGTTCTCGAGATAGCGGCGGTAAGGCTCCTTGACCCACTGGGGCAGGTTGCAGAAGAATATGAAGGTGGGTATGGGCGAGCCCTTGAGCATGGTCACATACTTGATTTTGATATACTTGCCCTTGTTGGCGGGTGGCGGATAGGCCGCGATGGCGTCGAGCATCACGGTGTTGAGCTGTGAGGTGGGCACCGTGCGCCGGCGGTTCTGGCAGACATCGAGGGCTGTCTCGAGCACCTTGAAGATGCGCTGTTTGGTCAGGGCCGAGGCGAAGATGATGGGGAAGTCTGTGAAGGGGGCGAACCTCGAGCGTATGGCCTCCTCGTAGTGGCGTATGGCCTCCTTGCTCTTGTCTGTCACGAGGTCCCACTTGTTGACCACTACCACGAGACCCTTCTTGTTGCGCTGTATGAGCGAGAATATCGATACGTCCTGGGCTTCGATGCCGCGTGTGGCGTCTATCATGAGGATGCAGACGTCAGAGGCCTCGATGGCGCGGATAGAGCGTATGACGGAGTAGTATTCGATGTCTTCGTGTACCTTGGTCTTCTTGCGGATGCCTGCGGTGTCCACAAGATAGAAGTCGAACCCGAACTTGTTGTATCGTGTGTAGATGGAGTCGCGGGTGGTGCCGGCGATGTCCGTCACAATGTGGCGCTCCTGTTCCATGAAGGCGTTGACCAGCGATGACTTGCCGGCATTGGGGCGGCCTACGATGCATATCTTGGGTATGTCTTCGAGCTTGTCCTCGTCGTCGTCGGTCTTCTCGGGCATCTTCTCAACGACCTCGTCGAGGAGGTCGCCGGTGCCGTATCCGCTGACGGCCGAGACGCCCACGGGGTCGCCGAGGCCGAGCGAGTAGAACTCGGGGATGTTGTAGCGCGAGTCGCCGACGTCCACCTTGTTGGTGACGAGGATGACGGGCTTGGTGGAGCGGCGGAGTATCTCGGCCACCTGGTCGTCGAGGTCTGTGACGCCGTTGGTGGCGTCCACTACGAAGAGTATCTCGTCGGCCTGCTCGATGGCGAGCTCTACCTGCTTGTTGATTTCGTTCTCGAAGATGTCCTCGCTGCCTACCACCCAGCCTCCGGTGTCCACTATCGAGAACTCCTTGCCGTTCCAGTCCACCTTGCCGTACTGGCGGTCGCGGGTGGTGCCGGCGGTGTCGTCTGTTATGGCTGTGCGGCTCTGGGTGAGGCGGTTGAAGAGTGTCGACTTACCCACGTTGGGGCGTCCGACTATAGCTATGAGTTGTCCCATGATTGATGATTATTGTTGTTAAGCAACCTCTGTGAACCCCGGCTTTCAGTCGCCCATCGTGCGGAGCAGCTCGTCGTTGTCCGAGGTGCGTTCCATGCGGTCTTTGATGAATTCCATCGCCTCGATGGGGTTGCGGTCCGAGAGGAAGCGGCGCAGGATCCACATACGGTTGAGCGTCTCGTTGCGCAGCCGCAGGTCGTCGCGGCGTGTGGAGGAAGCCATTATATCAACGGCGGGGAAGATGCGTTTGT
>JAIDJD010000410.1 GCA_029052375.1 Duncaniella sp.
TTCGGAGAGTCCACCACCTGTAATAATACAGCAGTTCCATGTCTGCGTCCGGCCACGCGAACAGCGGGCTGTTGCGTTCCATCCACTCGGACGACTGCGAATTGGGTATAGCCTGCACGATATTCTCATCCTCCATGCTGTTGAAATACTCTGCGTGATGGGCAAAGCCTGCATATCTAAGGATTGCAGACCCTGCATCTGCGTCCGCCGAAGCAGTTTTCAGCCCGGAGATGCGGAAGAGAGCCTCAGGGTCGCGCCTGTCGGCTCCCGGCATATCTTCTGTGCGGTCGGCCGGAGTGTCCGGATTGGGATAGTCCTGTCTGGCGCCGGTGCGGAATACGATTCTCGACACTTCATGCACAGGGGCAAAGAGCATTCTGGTCGATCGTTTTTTCCCATCGACATATACCGTGGTGTTGCGGTTGGCGAGCGAGAGCTCTACCCTGATATGATAGCTCTTCCCGGCCTCTATCTCCGGCAACACCGTGCCATATCTCGCGCCGCCCTTCGAGAGCATCTCGCCTTGCGGTGTTATCCACAGGCGCGAACATGGGGTGCCTCTGCTGTCGACAAATTCAACCTGAAGCTCGCCTCCCTTCTGTTGTCCGGCCATGAAGTCAAACTCTGCCGTCAGCTCGCGGGTGGCGGGAATCATCCTTTCGGCTTTAGCAAAATCAAACGGATCGCTGTCCCGGAGGGTCAGCCACCTCTTGCCAGCGGCGTCTTCAAGCGAGACTGGCGCGAGGACCGGCGAATATATGTTCCACTCGGTCAGCGAGGCGATTGCGGGAACCCCGGCGAAATTTTCATCGGGGTGGGCCGTGGTGGCAAGGCGCACAGGCACAGGGATGCGGGCCACCCACATATCCTCTTTGCCCACGCTGTATGTCACCCACAGAGCGCTGTCGGGCGGTGTGCCGTTCCCTTCCTGGATGCCTCTTGCATATTGAGGCCCGAAAGACTTATACTGGCCCGCATACCTCATCGCAGGCACCTCGCCATGCACAAGGCTGAGTGTCTTGTACTCAAGTCCGTCACTGCTGAGCGATATGGCCAGAGGCCAGCGGAATTCCGAGGGATTGTAGACTGTGGCGTAAGACCCGTCAGAGAGCCTCTGCCCCCATATCTTTGCGTTGCTGTTGACAAAGCCTCCGGCCCGCTGTACAGGCTCGGCCCAGGTCTCGCCTCCATCATCCGAAACGGAGGTCAGCGCGTGTTTCCAAAGCCCCGCCTTGCGTCCGTCTGGAAGTGTATACCAGCAGAAAGCCTTGTAGGGTTTCTTAAGGGGAATCAGCGGGTCGTTGCGGTCGGCCTCCTCTACCCACTGCATTCTCATCAGCGGATTGGCTATCAGTTCTTCGCAAGCCTTGCGGAAACCCTTGTCAGGGCTTTTGGTGTAGTACGGGAAGGGTGTTTCTGAGTTTTTGAATCCATGGTTGAGGTATATGAAGTAGATTGGGCCAAAACTGCCGTCAGGCAGAATCTCCCTCGCTACCCGGCCCATACCGTTGCCGTCGTTGGGGTCGTCCTTGGGATGCATGGCAATGCCGTAATTGCCGGTGGCAAGCAGGCGCCCCGAAGCGGAGACAAAGAATCCCATACGCTGGTGCATGACGGCCTCGAGGTCTTTGGCCGGCTCGCCGTCTTCGCTTTTTCTGAAACCGTCAGGGACTTTGCAGACTGGAAAGAGAATCTGGGGGGCGGTCCAGCTGTAGCCGTCTGCCGAACTCTGAATCATCGTGCGCCCGCCTCCCACGTGCTCGTCGGCAGGATTGCTCAGATAGTGCATATAGAAACGGCCGTTCCACCATGCGAGCATAGGTTGGTGATTGTAGGTCCACCCCGTCGAATTAGGCGTGTACAGGTCATGGCGTCGGTTTGCCCGCATTGTCTGGATGTTGTGGACGCCCACGGCAGGCGAGAGACCTCCGTCGTGTCTGTGAGGATCCGAGAGCGTGGTGCCCGTATAGTGGACGAGGTCGCCGGCACAGATATATGGCGCGGTCGAGAGCGAGAGTGCGGCAATGATTATGGCGGTGTAGTTTCGCATCGGTCTTTAGGTATTATTCGGCAAGTTGGTTTGCATAGACCTCTATCCAGGCATATCCTTCGGGCGAGAGCAGGGCCGAGTCCGAGGGGTCTGCCGGGTCAAGCCCGTTGGCGCGTTCCCAGTCGTCAGGCAATCCGTCCCCGTCTGAGTCGAGTCGGGGTATGCCTGAATATGAAGGCAGGCCGCCCACCTGGCGCGGGTCGGTGATGATGCCGAGCTTGTACGAGTCGTCCGGGAGGCGGCGCTTGACGTAAGGTGTCGTGCAGACTGCACTGTCAGCGTCAGGCGAATAAGATATAATGCCTGTGAGGATGGTGTTGACCACTCGGCTGTCTACGGCGTCGCGCCTGGGACGTGTGGCGCCGGCGTTGGCAAGCACATAATTGTATGCCGAGTCTGCATCCATTATGGTCACCGAGGCCATTGGAAACGGCTTGTCCACCCTGACTTTCGCCATCATGTCTGGCTTGACAGCCGAGCCGCCTATCTGCACTCCTCCGGCCCAGTTGTCAGCCGAGACCGAATCATTGCCCCATACGCGGTTGCCCGATACATATGCCTTTCCATAACAGTCTTTATGTTCCTTATCGCGGCCTCCCTCCATCTTCACTATCCTGTATCTGATTGGCGCTCCCGGTTTGTTGAGGTCTGTCACAGGCCCCGGCTTGAAGTTGTTGCCTATGATGTTGAGGCGGCTTGTATGGTCGCCTCCGTCTATCGAACGGTTCCACCAGTTGAAGGAGACGTTGTTTATGAAATTGAAATCCTCGCCCATGCCTATCGAGCAGTTGCGTGATATGTTGGAGGCGAATATATTCCGGGCAAAAGTGCTGTTGCGTCCTCCGATGGTGGCGCCGAAAGCATGATTGTATATGTCAAGGGCCTCGGAGAATATCGAGTTCTGTATTGTCACATTGGCCGTCGGCAGTTTCTCGCCCCGGCCTGTCTCAGGATTGCGGTTGTAGACATGGCGGTAGATAGACATATTCTCGTCAAGGCCCCATGAGCTCGATACATGGTCAATAAGAATATTGCCCACTGCATTGCCTCCGAGAGCATCGTCGCGGAACGCGACATCCATGGCCCCTCTGCGAAACCGCATATGGCGCACCACCACGTCGTGGGTGTCTATCAGAAAAGAGTCGCCCGTCACACAGACACCGTCGCCCGGCGCCGTCTGTCCCAGAATAGAGATATAAGGCGCTCGGACATGGATAGGCGATGACAGGCGGATGACACCAGCCACATTGAACACTACTATTCTTGCGCCTCCCTTTTCGCACGCCTCCCGGAGAGTCCCGGGGCCGCTGTCTGCAAGCGAGGTCACAACATACACCTCTCCGCCCCGGCCTCCGGCCGTATAGGCGCCGCCGCCCTCGGCTCCGGGAAAGTTGGGGCGGTCTGCTCTCAGCAGGTCTTCTGGTCGCGATGCCCAGGGACGGTATGGGCGGCCGTTCTCTTTCTCATCCCTTACCACTGCCGGGAGGGCTTCGGCCCACGCGCTGTCAGACCGCGCCTCCCAAACAGCTTCTGTAAAGGAGATGCGTTCCTTGATGGAGTCCGGTATAGTGGGATATTGAGACCATGCATCGGCTGTCGACAGCATGAAGGCTGAAAGCAATATTATATTATAGTGTTTCATGGGCAGTTTCAATGTGAGTTGATATCGGCAAAGATAGCTAATTTAGCTCAGTCGGCCAAATGTACAGTTCCACGGCTGTTCTTTTGGCGCAATTGCTGTTATGCAAGTGGAAGGAGAACCGATTTTAAAAATTGTTTTTGTGCGATTGATATTTAATAACTACCTTTGCATACAGCCTCACCATAATCGACATGAGAAATGACAATAAGCTATTGCAAACCTGAATATAACACTTTTTCCGAACAGCCTAAAGTTTCAGTAGTGATACCTGTGTTCATGGCAGAGCCATACATCGAGCGTTGCTGCAGGTCGTTGTTCGGGCAGACACTCAAGGAACTTGAACTGATTTTTATCGACGACTGCACCCTCGACCGCAGCATGGAGGTGGTTGAGAGTGTGCTGGCTGACTATCCCGGGCGCAAATCCTGCGTCAAAATTCTGCACAACGAGAAGAATATGGGAGTAAGCCACACCCGCCAGCGCGGAGTCGATGCCGCCACCGGAGAATACATAGCACATTGCGACCCGGACGACTGGGTTGAGCCGGACGCTTACGAGAAACTATATGCTAAAGCCGAACAGACCGGAGCTGACATTGTGATATGCGACTATCATGTCACATCAAGCCCTGAACCCGTCAAGGTCAGCCTCCCGGTAGGCCGCGAGGCACTGTTTGACGCCATAGTGTTCGGCAAGTTTGACAATTATTTATGGACCAGGATTTTGCGCAGGGAATTCATCCAGGCACGCGGGATAAAGTTCCACCCCGCTCTCAG
>JAIDJD010000411.1 GCA_029052375.1 Duncaniella sp.
TAGGTGAGAGGGGTGAGTATAGGTGAGAGGGGTGAGTATAGGTGAGAGGGGTGAGTATAGGTGAGAGGGGTGAGTATGGATGAGTATGGGTGAGTATGGGTGAGTATGGATGAGTATGGGTGAGTATGGGTGAGTATGGGTGAGTATGGGTGAGTATGGATGAGTATCCGAAAGATGGCGTCCGAATGGACGCCGGTTTAGCAGTAACCGGGTACGCCGGAGCCCTCAGCGGAGGCGTGCCCGGAAAGTCCGAACACAAATAGTGGCGTCCGAATGGACGCCGATTTACAAAAACACCGGATGATAAGCAAATTTGCCTGAGATACAAATCGGCGTCCTTGCGGACGCCATTCATGGGCGGGCACAAATCCGGGCACGCCTCCGCTAAGAGCTACGGCGTACCCGGTTACTGGTAAATCTGCGTCCAAGGGACGCTTTAGATGCGTCGGACAAAAAACACAAAAAAGGAGGGAATGGGAGCAATCCCAGGTAAATCAACGTTCAATCGACGCCATGAATGGATTGGCGTTGGTAGGCGCAAAACATTGCGCCACTACTGATATGGCGAAATCCAACACTGAATCATACTTGAACCGGTAGGGGCGCAATAAATTGCGCCCACGGAATAGGGTGGCTGGAAGAGTATGGGCAAGAAGGTCAGCGGATTTTCACAGCGGATGATTGGTAACCCCAGAGTTTCGGCAAGATGGCGCCCAAAGGACGCTTTAAATGGGTCGGGCTACAACACATAAAAGGAGGGAATGGGCGTAATCCAGGGGAAATCAACATCCAAAGGACGCTTTGACGTGGGTCTGCCGCCTCTGGCGCGTATGCAATAAAAAAGTCCCCCGCCATTGCTGGCGGAGGACTTGTATCAAGTGTGGGGTTGGATTACCACTTACCCTTGTCGAAGTTGACATCCGAGTCAGGAATCTGCTCATAAACACCCTCTGTATTGGGGTTGTTCCAGCCACGGACACCGGCATTGTTCTCCTCCTCTGTATCGAGGAACACCATGTTGGTCCATGCAGGACGGCCGTTGGTGTTGAAGCGGGTCTCGGCATACCAGTTGGTATTCTTATAGCCACGGGTCACAGAGTAGTTGAGACGCTTGATGTCCCAGAGGGTCTGTCCCTCGCCCCAGAACTCTACGCGCTTCTGGAAGACAATCTCCTCCACTACATCCTCCTGCGAAGAAACCTTGCAGTTGTAGGAGGGATAGCGGTAAGTCTTCATGAAGTTTACGAGAGCCTGCTTGCCCTCGGCGGCGTTGAGGTGGGCGGCAGCCTCGATAGAGATGAAGTGCATCTCCTCGACACGCATCAGGGGAAGCGCTGAGGCCGATGCCACGGTGTAGTCTACGAGATTGCCCTCGACGGGACGGAACTTGATGGAGCAATACTTGTACTTGCTGGAGAATTTAAGCTTATCCGGGTTGGTGTTGACACCGTTGATCTGCACCTTGCCAAGAAGGAGAATCGAGGTAGGCACCCAGGAGAGCTTGCGGAAGTCGCTGTTGTTGATACGCTTGTAGAAGTCTGCGTCAGGAGTGAAGCAAGCACCGGCTGCAGCGTAGGTGTATGCAGGCTCAGGAGACAAGAACGAGGTGAAGTTGCAGATACCAGTGGTGACGGCACGGTTCTCAGCTACGAGCTGGCAGGAGAGCATCCAGGAGTTGTTGTTCGCGGGGGTATTGAAACCGGTCTTGGGGTCGGTCCACTGAGCCTCGGTCAGAGGAGTCTTGCCGCTCTCGGCGATAGCGAGGTCGGCATACTTCTTGGCGTTGGCATAGTCCTCGATCCACATATAGAGACGGGCCTTGAGGCCGTAGACAACAGCGAGGTTGCCATAGTTCTGTGCATCGAGCTCCTCGGGGCGATACTGGATGTTGGCCTCGGCATAGTCGAGGTCAGAGAGGATAAACTCAGCCATCTTGGCGCGGGGAGCGCGGGGGTTGTTGCGGGCCTCCTCCTGGGTAGTCTTCTCGGTGACGATAGGATAGGTGAGACCGGTGACGTCGTTGCCGGCCGCGGTGATGGGCGATGTGGCGTCGCAGGGGAGATACTCAAACCAGCGAGCGCAGTCGAGATAGGCGAGCGCACGATAGGTAAGAGCCACGGCGCGGGCACCCTTGGAATAATCATCCTCTACAGTCTCGGGGTAAGCCTCGGCCGCCTTGTTGCAGGTGAGCACGAGCTTGCCGAGATAGAGGGTTATGAGCTGGGGGAACCAATAGCCAGACTGAATCTTGTTCTGGGCATAACCGCCGTACTGGTCGTAGTTGGTGCCGTTGGGGTTGATGCACATATCGCCGGTCATACGGTCGCGCATGATCATCATGCCGGCATAGCCGATATCACAGTGTTTGTCTGTGTTGTCACTGCCGCAATAGAGTATCATCGAGGGGATGGCGGCGATGGCAGAAATACCGGCGGTGGGCGATGACTGCAGCTGGTCTGTGGTCACGCTGCTTCCGTTGGGCTGCACCTCCTCTATACACGAGGTGAAGGAGAGCATCGCGGCGGAGCTGAGAGCGAGCGCTGCTAATATTTTGCTTTTCATATTATGCTTGGGTTGTCTAAATCGTGAAGGAGAATTAGAAGCTGACGGTGATACCGCCCGAGAAGGTGCGTACGGGAGAGTAGAACGAAGCGCTCGAAGAGCCGGTCACGTTCTGCTCGCCGGAAGCGGCGGCCATGGACTGGCGGGGATCAAGACCCTTGCGCTTGCTCCATACTGCCACGTTGTCGGCAGAGAAGTAGAGGCGGATCTTCTCAAGCTGCATCTTCTTGACAGCCTTGGTGGGGATGGTATAGCCCACGTTGATGTTCTGCAGAGAGAGATAGTTGGCAGACACCAGGAAGCGGGTCGAAGTGCGGGTGAGGTTGTTGTCGCCGTAAGCAAAGCGGGGCTGGGTGGCGTTGGGGTTGTCAGGAGACCATGCATCGAGGATATCCTTGTGGAAGGCACTCTGAGATGTGTTGGTCGGGGGAGCCATGAGGCCTGCATAGGTAGAGTCGTACACCTTGCCGCCGGCAGAGTAGTTGAAGTCTACGGTGAAGTCAAAGCCGTAGATGTAACCGTTGACGCCGAAGCCGCCATAGATCTTGGGCACTGCAGAGCCCTGGAGGTGGTAGTCCTTGGTAGAGTTGAGGTCGCTGTAGTTGGTGGTGATCTGCTCTACGTCGTAAGTGTAAGGATTGCCGTTCTCATCCTTGGCGTTGATGGTGACGGTGCGGCGATACATGGGAAGACCGGTAGCATCAAGCATCTTCACATTGCCGTCCTCGCCAATTACAGGATAGCCGTCCTCGCCATATACGGGGATACCGGTGCGGTCCACGCCGAGATAGGTAGGCATCGAGAAGGTGTAGAGCGACTTGCCCTCGCCGAAGTAGAACATACCCGAAGAATAGCCGGGGACGCCGTCGCGGACAGTGGTCTTGGAGGGCTCGGCGAGACGGGTTATCTTGTTGGACAGAGTGGTGAGGTTGGCGTTGAGGCTGATGGTGATGTTCTTGGAGCGGTAAACATCGCCGTGGAGGTCGATCTCGACACCCTGGTTGACCATGTCGCCCACGTTGTCATAGAAGCCGGTGTAGCCGAACGAGTAGGGAAGAGGCATACGGTAGAGCATATCGGTGGTCTTGCGGTGGAAATACTCTACAGTACCGCCGAGACGGTCGTTCCAGAAGCCGAAGTCAACGCCGGCGTTGAAGTTGCCGCCCTTCTCCCAGGTGATGTTGGGATTGCCCATGGTGAGGGGCTCGGCGGCGGGCATACCGTTGGAGTTGACAATCTTGAAGGTGTTGGTGTAGCGGTAGTTGCCGATGCGGTCGTTGCCCTGCTCACCATAAGAAGCCTTGATCTTGAGCATATCGATCCAGGTCTGGTCCTCAAGGAACTTCTCGTTGTTGAGAATCCAGGCGGCGCCGAAGCTCCAGAAGTTGCCCCAGCGGTGGTCGGGATGGAAGCGCGAGGAGGCGTCGCGGCGGAACGATGCAGAAGCGTAGTAGCGGCCGTCATACTCATAGTTTGCGCGGGCAAACCAGCCTTCGTTGTTGTAGTTGGTGATGCTCGAGCCGTTGTGGTTGGCAGAGATAGCGCCGGAGAGCTCGGTGTTGCCGGGCAGGAGCATATTGTTGGCGTTGGCGTAGAGGCTGGACACCTTGAGCACATAGTTCTCGTGGCCGAGGAGGACAGACACAGAGTGGCGGTCGAAGTCGCGGGTCCAGTTGAGGAGCTGCTGGAAGGTGACGTCGAATGTGCGGTCGTGCTCGACAGTCACAGAACCGTTCTGGTCAGAGTAAGAGCCGTAGAAGGGGTTCACCACGCCATTGTAGCGCACCTCGTCGAGGGTGAAGGCGTTGTTGGTGGTGAACTTGAAGTCGCGGAGGAAGCGGATCTCGGCAAAGGCGTTGCCGTTGAAGGCGTTGCCGTTATACTTCTCGACGTTCAGGAGGTTGTCCATGAGGGGGTTGGCGTCGGTCCATACGGGACGCTCGAGGCCGGCGTTCATGCCATCGCCGTAGTCCATCATCTGGCGGCCCATGTTGTCGCGCATGATCTGGCCGTTGCCGTCGCGCACGAAGAGGGGATAGATGGGGGGCATCTGGCTGGCCACAGCGAAGACGTTGCCTACGTTGTTCTCGCCGTCAGAGGTGCCGAAGTCCTTGGAGATGTAGTGGCTGTAAGCTACGTTGGCGCCCACCTTGAGCCAAGGCTTGGCCTGAATGTCGGCAGAGAGGCGCGATGCGATGCGCTCGAATCCGGAGTTGGGCGAGATACCCTCGTTCTTCAGATAGTTGGTCGAGAAGAAGAAAGAGCTCTTGTCGTTGGACTGGGACACGCTGACGCTGTACTCCTGGCGGAGGCTCTTGCGGTAGGCGTAGTCGTCCCAATTGTCGGCAGTGAGATAGTAATCCTGGCCGTTGTAGCTGACGGTGTTGCCGAGGACAGCATCGGGGTTGAGCTGGTTGCCGTTGACGATAAGGTTGCCGCCATTGGTGTTGTAGATGTTGTAGCCGAGGTCGCCGAGAAGCTGCTTGTTGATATGGTTGTCAAGCGCTTCGCCTTCTTTAGGTTTGCCCAGAAGACCGAAGTTGTTCTGGTTGAGAAGGGCGGTGGCATAGGTCTCATAGTAGCCCTTGGGGGAACTGATCACGTCATAGTTGGGTATGGCGCGGGAGTTCTGGCCCCACTTGGCATCGAAGGTGACGCGGGCCTCGCCCTTGCCCTTCTTGGTGGTGATGAGGATGACACCGTTGGCGCCGCGCGCACCGTAGAGGGCGTTCGAGGCGGCGTCCTTGAGGACGGTCATCGACTCGATATCCTGAGAGGCAATGGTGTTGAGGTCGCCCGAGAAGGGAGTGCCGTCAAGCACGATGAGGGGGTCGTTGCCTGCGTTGATCGAAGAGATACCGCGGATGAAGATGGTGGGCGAGGAGTTGGGAGCGCCCGACACGTTGTTGAGCTGGACACCTGCCACGCGGCCGCTGAGGGCCTCTACGGGGTTGGTGACCTGCATACTCTCGAGAGTGGAGGCGTCAAGCACAGAAGCAGAGCCGGTGAAGGACGAGCGCTTCTGTGTGCCGTAGGCTACGGTGATCACCTCGTCGAGAACGTTGGAGTTCTCGAGAACAATCTTCATGGGGTTAGGTGTAATCTCGACATCCTTCGAGACCATACCCACATAAGACACTGACAATTTCTTTACGGAGGCGGGGAGGGAGAGGGTGAAGTTACCGTCGATGTCTGTGGTGACACCGAGAGAGGTACCCGTACCCATGACAGTAGCACCTGTCAGGGGCTCGTCGCCGTCAGCGCTCACCACGGTGCCGGTGACGGTGCGGTTCTGTGCCGCAGCGCCCAGGGCAAATGTGACGATCACTGCAAGAAGCAGAAACAGCTTTTTCATACCTGGTGTAATGGATAAATTAAAGTATATAAAATAGGATAACTCTTAGCAATTGTATGAGGCAGGTCTACACTACCTCAACCTATGAGAATGCAAAATTAATATTTTTTTAAGAATCATGTATAAAATATTATCTAAATAATTGTTAAATCCATGTTAAATGCTTTCCCAATGCCAAGCATTTTCCACTTTGGATGACAAATTGAAAGCCCGGCATGGCTTCTGACGTACTCAGAGCACATACCGGGCTATCAGTTTGGCGCAAGGCCTGAGAGCCGCTTAGGGCGTCAGTCCTTGCGGTTTAGGTCGGAGGGGAGGGTGGCGGAGGGCACCTTGATGCCGTCGCGCTCGAGCAGGGCGTCGATGGTGGCGTCATGTCCGCGGAAACGGCGGTAGAGCTCGGCGGGGTTTTCGGTGCCGCCCTTCTCGAGGATATTGCGGCGGAAGCTGGCGGCCGTGGCGGGGTCGAAGATGCCGTTCTTCTTGAACTCGGCGAAGGCGTCGGCATCAAGCACCTCGGCCCACTTGTAGCTGTAGTAGCCCGCGGCATAGCCTCCGGCAAAGATGTGGCTGAAGGTCGAGCCGGTCACAGCGCCATCGACCGGCGGGAAGATGGCCACAGACTCGACGGCCTTGCGCTCGAAGGCGACGGGATCGTCGACAGGGGCGGTGATGGAGTGCCAGGCCATGTCGAGGAGGCCGAAGCCGAGCTGGCGCATACAGGCATAGGCGGCGCCGAACTGAGAGGAGGCCACAAGGCGCTCGACCATCTCGGCGGGGATCGCCTCGCCGGTCTGGTAGTGGCGGGCAAAGCCGTCGAGGAAGGCCTTCTCGGTCAGGTAGTTCTCGTTGAACTGCGAGGGCAGCTCCACAAAGTCGCGCAGCACGTTGGTGCCGGCGAGCGAGCCATAGTTGGCCTTGGAGAGAAGGCCGTGGAGGCCGTGGCCGAACTCATGCAGGAAGGTCTCCACCTCGTAGGGGGTGAGCAGTGAGGGCTTGGTGGCGGTGGGCTTGGTGAAGTTCATCACGATGGTCACCTGCGGACGCTGGTCCACGCCGTCGGCCCCTACCTGCTGGCCCTTGAACTCCGTCATCCACGCTCCGGGACGCTTGGAGGCGCGGGGGAAGAAGTCGGTATAGATGACGCCCACGAACGAGCCGTCGCTGTCCTTGACGTCATAGGCGTTGACGTCGGGGTGGTAGACGGGGATAGAGGCGTTCTTCTCGAAAGTGAGGCCATAGAGGCGTGTGGCCAGGCCGAAGACACCGTCAATGACGTTGTTGAGCTCGAAGTAGGGACGCATCTCCTCCTCGTCGTAGGCATACTTGGCGTTCTTGAGCTTGTAGGCATAGTAGGAGTAGTCCCACGGCTCTATGGTCACCGGCTTGCCCTCGAGCCCGGAGGCATACTCGGCCAGCTCCTTCATCTCGGCCTCGAGGGCGGGACGGTAGGCGTCGCGCAGCGAGCCGAGCAGGCTGTTGACCTTCTCGGGGCCTCCGGCCATCGTGTTGGCCTGGGAGAAGGCGGCATAGGTGGGATAGCCGAGCAGGTTGGCCAGCTTGAGGCGGGTCTCGGCTATCTCCTTCATCACTGGCAGGTTGTCATACTCGCCCTTGATGTTGCGGCCGTTGTAGAGGCGATACATCTTCTCGCGCAGGTCGCGGCGGTCGCTGAACTTGAGGAAGGCCGAATAGACGGGCTGGTCGAGGGTGAAGAGGTACTCCCCTGCCCTGCCCTTCTCCGACGCGGCCAGAGCGGCGGCCTCGACAGAGCTCTCGGGCAGGCCAGCGAGGTCTTCCTTGCCGAGCCATACCTCGTAGGTGTTGACCTCCTTGAGGACATTCTGGCCAAACTTGGTGGTGAGCTCGCTGAGGCGCGAGGAGAGCCGGCGGTAGGTGTCGCGGTCGGCTCCCTCGAGCAGGGCGCCGCTGCGGGCAAAGCCCTCGTAGGTGCGCTTCAGCAGGGTCTTTTGCTCGGGGGTCATCGAGGCGGTGTCGGCCGTCTCCCAGACGGCGAGGATGCGCTTCCAGAGAGGCTCGTTGAGCGAGATGGCCGTCGAATACTCCGAGAGCTTGGGCGAGAGCTTCATGGAGAGCTCCATCATGCTGTCGTCGCTCAGCGATGAGAGCAGGGGATAGAAGACGTTGAGGACACGGTCGAGGTCGCGTCCGGCGCGGTCCATGGCCACGATGGTGTTCTCGAATGTAGCGGGTTCGGGATTGTTGGCAATGGCTTCTATTTCCTTGAGGCCGAGCTCGATGCCGCGGTCTACGGCGGGCTCATAGTCTGCCGTGGTGATGCGGTCGAAGGGAGGTGTCCCGTGGGGTGTGGACGTGAACTCCCCGAAGAATGGATTCTGTGCTTGTGTCATAATGGTGGTGGCGGTGGCCGCCGCAACTAAGATTTTTCGCATTGCTTCGGTTTATATAATATATGTGGTTTAGT